>QHTS01000192.1 GCA_003220905.1 Gemmatimonadota bacterium
TCGCTCGCCCGATAGACGGCCTGCTCGGCACTATAGGCGACGCCGCCCTTGGGAACGGGGACGCCGAAGCCCGAGAGCAGCTCCTTGGCCTGGTACTCGTGGATGTCCACGGGTTACCCCCTCGTCGTGGCCAGCGCCGGCGCGCCCGCGGTGCGGGCGGCGATGGCGGCGGCGATCGCAACGATGTTCTGGGCCATCCGGGCCGAAGCGGCATCGATCATGCGACCGTCCAGCTGGGCGGCGCCGCGGCCGGCGCGCGCCGCCTCGTCGAGTGCGAGCAGGATGCGGCGCGCGCGTTCCACTTCCGCCGGCGGGGGCGTGAACACTTCGTTGGCCAGCGCGATCTGGGACGGGTGAATGGCCCATTTGCCTTCGTAGCCGAGTGCCGCCGCGCGGCGCGCCGCCGCGCGAAACCCGTCCGGGTCCTTGAAGTCGCCGTACGGGCCGTCGATGGCGCGTAGGCCGTAGGCCCGGCAGGCCGTCACCATCCGGGTGAGCGCGGCGTGCCACTGGTCGCCGGGATAGTCGGGATTCAGGCCCCCGATGCTCACGGTGCGGGCGTGCAAGCTCGCGGCGAAGTCGGCGACGCCGAAGTGCATCGCCTCGAGGCGGCGGCTGGCCTGGGCGATCGCCTCGACGTTCGCCATCCCCAGGGCCGTCTCGATCAGCACCTCGATCCCGATGCGATGCGGGATGCGGCGGGCGGTTTCGATCTGGGTGAGCAGCGCGTCCACGAGATAGATGTCCGCCGGCACACCGACTTTCGGGACGAGCACGACGTCCAGCCTGTGCCCGGCCTGCTCCACCACGTCCACCATGTCGCGATACATGTAGTGCGTGTCGATTCCGTTGATGCGCACCGACACCGTCTTGCCGCGAGCCTTCCAGTCGTGGTCGAGCAGTCCGGCGACGACGTTCTTCCGGGCCTGCTCTTTGTCGGCGGGGGCGACGGCGTCCTCGAGGTCGAGGAAGACGTAGTCCGCCTCGCCGTCGAGCGCTTTCAGGAACAGCGCCGGCTGCGAGCCGGGGACCGCGAGCTCGCTGCGCTGGAGCCGTGGGTTTGCCGGCTCGTAGCGGGTGAGGCTCATGCCCTCACGGCGGCGCGGAACGATGGCTTCGCGCCGGGCGGCTGCTGTGCGTCGGGTGACTGTCCCGCCGCGGCGCGCGGCGCGAGTGGGGCGGCGGTGCCGCGGTAGTGCTCGGCGGCTGCAGCCACACCGGCGCCGGGCGCCACCTGGATGCCCACGTCGCGCAGTGCCATCTCCGCGCCGGCGATGGCGCCGAGCAGCATGAGCTCGTTCAGGTCACCGAGGTGACCGATCCGGAACAGCTTCCCCGCCAGCCGGGCGAGGCCGGCCCCGAGGGCCAGGTTGTAGCGCCGGAACGCCACGTCGATCACGTCGGCGCCGTTCGTGCCCTCGGGGACCATGATCGCGCTCACGGTGTCCGAGTACCACTTCGGAGCCTTCGCGCACAGCTTGAGGCCCCCCCCCCACGCCCGGACGGCGGCGCGTACCCCCTCCGCGAGCCGATGATGGCGCGCGAAAATGTTGTCGAGTCCCTGCTCGGCCATGATGTCGAGCGACTCGCGCAGGCCGTACAGCAGCGGAATGGAAGGCGTGTAGGGGAAGTATCCCGTGGCGTTCGCCTTGATCATGTCCCCGAAGTCGAAGAAGACGCGCGGGCACTTGGCGTGCTCGCGGGCGGCGAGCGCCTTGGGGCTCGCGCACACCAGCCCCAGCCCCGCGGGCAGCATCAGTCCCTTTTGCGACCCGGTGATCGCCAGGTCTACCTTCCAATCGTCCATGCGAAAGTCGATCGAGCCGATGGAGCTGACCCCGTCCACGTACAGCAGGGCGGGATGCTGCGCCGCGTCGATCGCGTTGCGGACGGCTCCGACGTCGCTCGTCACGCCCGTCGCCGTCTCGTTGTGGACGATCAAGATCCCCTTGATCTCGTGCTGCTTGTCCTGCGACAGGATCTCCCCGATACGGTCGGACGGCGCGCCCTCGCCCCACTCGACATCGATGATGTCCACACGCAGGCCATGACGCTGGGCGAGATCGATCCAGAGGTGGCTGAATTGCCCGTACCGCGGCGCCAGGACCCGGTCGCCCGGCGAGAGCGTGTTCACGAGCGCCGCTTCCCACCCGCCCGTGCCAGTCGCGGGGAAAACAAACGCCTGCCCCGTCGTCGTCTTGAAGACTTGGCGGAGATCGCGGAACAGTCCGGTGGTGAGCTCGGGGAACGCAGAGGAGCGGTGGTCCTCCATCGCGCGGTCCATGGCGCGGAGGATCCGCTCGGGCACGTTCGTCGGGCCGGGGACGAACAAGAAATTGCGGCCGGGCATAAAAACGTCCTCAACGAGAGGGGAAAAACAAAGCGAGAACCGCTAAGGTATTCGGTGACCCCCGCCCCGCAACCCCTCGGATGGGTAGGGCCGAGCCCGCCTAAGTTGAGGGGCGCCAACTTCCTAGCCCGCAGACATCGCAACCACTGCACGCCGCCCCCCGCTCCCCGAAATACGCGAGCAACGTGTTGCGGCGGCACGCCCGCCCCTCCACGTAGCGTCGCATGCCCGCTGCGGCGTCGCCCCACTCGAAGTCGGAGGGACGCCACACCATCACGCACTCCGAGCGGCCGCCATCCCGGCCGGCACGCCCCGCCTCCTGGTAATAGGCTTCGACGGTGCGCGGGGGCCCCCAATGCAGCACGCGGCGGACGTCCGGTTTGTCGATCCCCATGCCGAAGGCGCTGGTCGCGACCACCACCGGGGCGTGGTCGGCGAGAAAGGCGCGCAGCACGCGGTGTCGAGTACGCGCGCTGAGGCCCGCATGGTAGGGCGCTGCCCGTATGCCCATCCGCAACAGCGCGCGTGTGACCAGCTCGGTGAGCCGGCGCGTCGGCGTGTACACGATCACCGGCCCGTCCACCCCGCGGATCAGCTCCCGTATGCGGGTGAACCGCTCGCGGTCGTCCCGCACACGCTCGACGCGAAACACGAGATTCGGCCGATCGAACGACGTGACGACGATCTCCGCCTGCGGGATCCGGAGGACGCGCAGGATCTCGGCGCGAGTCTCCGGCGTGGCGCTTCCGGTGAGCGCGATGGTGACGGGATCACCGAGCAGGTAGCGGTATCGGTCGAGCCGCCGGTACACGGGGCGGAACTCGTTGCCCCACTCGACGATGCAGTGGGCTTCGTCGACGGCGAGGAGCGACACCTCCCGACCTGCGCGCGACAGCCGTCGCACCAGCGAGCCGAGCCGCTCGGGGGCGCAATAGAGGAGAGCGAGGCTCCCGGATAGGGCGGCATCGAGGATCGCCCGACGCTCACCCGCGGAGAGCAGGCTGTTCAGATACGCGGCCGGGATTGCCCGCCGCCGGAGCGCCGTCACCTGGTCCTGCATCAGCGAGATCAGCGGGGAGACGACCAGCGTGAGGCCCCGGGCCATCAGGGCTGGCAGCTGATAGCACAACGACTTCCCCGCCCCTGTGGGCAGTACCGCCAGAACGCTCCGGCCGGCGAGCAGAGGCCCGAGCACTTTGAGCTGGTGGACCCGAAATGACGCGTGGCCGAACCGCTCGCCCAGGAGCTCCCGTGCGCGCGACAGCCCGCCCGTGAAGGTCGCCATCGCCCCAAAAAAACGGGCCCCGGTGCCTTCACCGGAGCCCAAACCACGCGACGCGTGGCTGAATTATGACGGATGTCGGAGGAGTCTCACGCGTGATCCTGCCAGTCCACGCCGAAACTGTTGCCGCACTCGACGCATTTCACGTCTTTGGGCTGTCCCGATACGTGTTGTCGCTTGTGACAGCCGGGGCACACGAGATGGGGCTCATGCACCACGCTCCAGGCCTTCGGCCGATCCTTCCGGGTGTCCACATTCTCCCTGGGAACGCGCACTTCGACCAGGTGCACGTCCAGCACGATCCAGGTCTTGCCGGCTTCTTCGACGATTCGGTACCACGCGCCCCGGCGCAGGCCTTCCTTTTCGGCGCGGTCGCCGCGACTCCGGGCCCATCCCATGTCGGCCATGACCTACTCCAGTTCCTCGGGGCTGCCCTCCCGCACCAGCACGAGGATTGCTGCCTGCGGGGCGACCAGATACTTCGTTCCCTCGAAGGTGATCTCCACGGCGGCCTTGCGGAAGAACAGGGCGTAGTCCCCAACCCGCGCCTGCATCGGCAGGTACTTGACGTCGGGGCCGCGGATCTTCCAGGGCTCATCGTCCATGCTCGCCGGCTCGGTCATCGGCGTGCCCGGCCCGGTCGCCACGACCCGGCCGCCTTGCACCTGCCGGCTCTCGACCGCGGTTGGGGGGAGGTACAGACCGACGTTGGTGCGCTCCTCCCCCTCTTCGGGCGCGATGAGCACGCGGTCACCGACGACGATCAGGCGCTTGGGGGACTCGTCCGGCATGGGGTCCAGTATAGCACGTCCCGCGGTTAAGGGGCGGTGGAGACAGGCTGGGTGGGCCCCCCTGGGGCGGGAATGGTGATGTGGATCACGTGCACCGCTTGACAGGGCTGGGCGCCGCACTATTAATGCGCGCCTGCCGCAGCGGCTCCGCGGCCCCCATTCCTCGCCATTCGGAAGGGACAACAGACATGCAAAGCCCGGAGCAGTGGACCTCGATCCTGCAGACCGTGTGGGGCTGGCTCTGGGGAAGCCTCTCCGCGATCGTCAACTGGCAGGCCTACGTGTTCCGCCTGGTGCTCAGCGGGAATTCCTTTTGGGAGGTGGTGGGGAAAGTGCTGTTGCTCCTCTTCCCCACGTTCGTGCTGGTCGCCGGTGTGTGGGGCACGGTGGTCTCCCTCTACACGATCCCGTTCCGCCTCGGGCACAGCGCCCGTCTGCTGACGGCCCTGTTGATGTCGTGGTGGGATGCCGCTCGGATGTGCTGGTTCTACTGGGTGGGCATGGCGCGCTTCGTCCTAGTGCTCGTGGGCTCGATCTGGGGATTGCTCAGGCTCGGCGCGGGGCTCATCTGGGGAACCTTGAAAAGCCTGGTCATGTCGCCGTTTACTCTGCTCGATTCGACGTCGCGCCAGCCGGGCGTGCCGTGGATCGCCTTCACGCTGCTCATTTTCTGGTCGATGATCGAGGCCACGATCTTCACGTTCACCCTGCGTCCCACGATGGCCGAGCTGCTGGCGGACCTGACCGGGTACGCGGTGAATCCCCTCATCCTCGTGGTGATCCTGTGGTTTTTCTTGTTCATCATCATTGGGGGCAGCTTCGCCTGCATCCAGGTGTTGAACGAGGCGATCAAGTCCCGATCGTTCGGGCAGATCGGCGCGATGGTCGGGGTCGAGATCACGGTGGCGTTGTTCGAGGTGCTGTTCCTGTACCGCGAGTTGATCGACGCTATCACCCCCTGGCTGGCCCAGCAGGGGATCGAGCTCGGTGTGGTCGGCACCCTGGGCCTGGCATTCCTGGGTTGGACGGGGGTGCGTGGCATGACCTGGTTCCTGTTCGGCCGGTTTGGGACGCCTGCCCTGCTCGCCATCCTAGGACGCCAGGCGATGGAGGGACAACAGGGAGCCGCACGTCCGAGCCCTGCGGCGGACCTCGAGTTCTGGCGTGGGCCGATCAACGCACTCAAGGCGGAGCACGAGTGGTTCAAAAAGGAGGCGCAGCACCTGGTGGAGCTGCTCACGCTCCCCGTGCTCCAGCTGGTGGCCGCCGGGTTCAACTTCCTGGTCGTAGTGATCATGGGCAAGCCGCACTTCACGCTGCCGTTCCGGTCGCTGGACCAAGTGCTCCACAGCACGCCGATTTTCGCGACCGGCAAGACCCACACGGTCGAGGGAGGTGGGTCGTGACCCGGCGCGTCGCGTCACTGGCCGTAGCGCTCGGCGTGGTGGCGTGTTCGCCCTCGGAACGGGCCGCGCCTACCCGCTCGACGCTCGTGATCGGCATGGATATCAGTGGCTCGTTCCGGCGGAACCCCAACTTCAGCGGGGCGATCGAGTTTGCGGCGCTCTACATCTACGCCCATCTCAACGGCATGGACGGGCTGCAGACGAACACCGCGATCTTTGTCGGCGAGCTGGGAGGCGAGCGGCCCGGCCAGGCCAAGGTGTTCCACCCGATCCAGGATCTGTCGGGGAAATCGCCGGCGCAGATCGCGGCCGACCTGCGCGCGTGGTTCCCGCAAGAAGACCCGATCACCGATTTCAACGCCTTCTTCCAGCGCGCCTCCCTCCACGTCAGGCGCAACAACCTCGTGCTGGCACCCTTGAACGTCGTACTGTTCTCCGACGGCGAGCCCGACTATCCGGGCGCCGGCCGCGTGTCGCTCGAGCAGAAGTATGAGCGAGTGGATCTCAGTCCGCTCGAGTACTTGTCGCGCAATGTGACTGTGCGCCTGCTCTACGCCGATCCGCCCATCGCCCAGCTGTGGGAGCGCAAGGTCCCGCGCAAGCGCGTGCGCCTCTGGACTCAGGACGCGGAGGTCATGAAGGGCTGGCGACGCCACATGGTGGACGGCGTGCCGATGGCGCGACAGGACTCGCTCTGCTCCTGGGTGGAGCACGTGGTGGACGTGCGGGTCAAGCGGGAGCGGGTGCTCTAAAAGAAGGACGGCCTCAGCGGGACCGCCGGGATCTCCCTCCGCGACAAAAAGACGCAGTCGCTGCGGGAGACCTCGGCGGTCCCGTTTACCCGCAATACCGGTCGAATGCCGCCGTCAGGTCCGCCGCGATGTCTTGGGCCGGCCGGCCCTCGATGTTCTTTCGCTCGAGCATGAAGACGAGCCGTCCGTCCTTGAACAACCCCATCTGGGGCGACGAGGGCGGGTAGCCCGTGAAGTAGCTCCGGGCGCGCTCGGTCGCGTCGGCGTCCTGTCCCGCGAAGACCGTGAGCAAGCGTGCGGGCCGACGCGCATGCTGGAGCGCGAGCGTCGCAGCGGGCCGCGCGTTCCGGGCCGCACAGCCGCATACCGAGTTCACGACGACGAGCGTCGCGTCCTTCGTGGTCCCCAGCACCTCGTCGACCTCTGCGGGCGTGCGGAGCTCCTGAAATCCGATGCGGGTGAGCTCGTCGCGCATCGGCTGGACGAGCCGGGGGTCGTACATGGGACGATGCAAGCCGGACATGGCGTTCTCTTTCGGTGAGTCTCCATAAGTAATATCATCGTTTGTCACCATGCGAGTGCTGATCGTCGAAGACGACCCCGAGCTGGCCGGCTTGCTGCGCGACGGCCTGCGCGCGCAGCGGATCGATCCGACCCTGGCTGCGACGTTTGACGAAGGCCGCGAGCGTGCGCACGGGGGCTCGTTCGATGTGATCATCCTGGACGTTCGGCTACCCGGGGGTACCGGCTTCGAGCTGTGCGGGGAGCTGAGGCGCGGGGGCAGCTCGACACCGGTCCTGATGCTGACGGCGCTCGATGCCCTGGACGATCGCGTGCGCGGGCTCGAGGCCGGGGCGGACGACTATCTCACGAAACCGTTCGCGTTTCGGGAGCTCGTGGCGCGCCTCAAGGCGCTGGCGCGCCGCCGGCCCGCCCTATCTCCGGCTCGCTACCGGATTGGCGACCTCGAGGTCGACCTCGGGACGCGTCAGGTGCATCGCCACGGCCGGCCGATTACGCTCAGCGCGAAGGAGTTCGCCTTGTTGGAACTGTTCGTGCTGAACCAGGGGCGGGTGCTCGACCGCTCGACCATCACCACGCACGTGTGGGACGACAACCACGACCCGTTCGCCAATGTGCTTGAGGTGCTGGTCGGGCGGTTGCGGCGCAAGATCGACGACGGCTTCGAGACCAAGCTGATCACCACGCTGCGCGGCGCCGGGTACCGGTTCGGTACGTGAAGCATCCCACCTTGAACCCGCTCGCGCGCCTGCGGCTGCAGCTGACGGCGTGGTATGCCGGGGTGTTCACGTTGGTGCTCGCGCTGCTGGGCACGGGTCTGTTCCTCACGATCCGGCACCAGATGTCCCGGCACGTCGACAGGTCGCTCAGCGCCGCTGCGGCGGCGCTCGAGCAGGCGGCGCGCATCCGCGAGACGGAGCGCGACAGCGCTCGTGGTGTCGTGGTCGATGCGGTCGACGAGCTGCACATCCCCGATCGGTCGCTTTACCTATTCGATGAGAGCGAGCGACCGATCAAGCCGGCGGAGGCGCCCGGCTGGGTGCTGGAGGCGACACACAAGGCGGTGCGGTCCAAACACGGGTACCGCAACCTCGATGCTCCGGACGGCCGGGAGCTCCGGATCTACGCGGGGCGATTCACGGGGACCACCGGCACACCCTACATCGCCGCGGTCGTCGCCGATCGCATGGAGCTCGAGGACGAGTACACGTCGCTGATCGAGACGTTCGCCGCTGCGGCGCTCGCCGCCCTACTCCTGGTCGCGGGAGGAGGCTACTTGCTGATCCGCAAGTCCTCGGCTCCCGTGGAGCGTTCGATGGACCAGATGCGCCGCTTCATGGCGGACGCCGCTCATGAGCTGCGCACGCCGATCACCATTCTCCGGACGCGGGCCGAAGTGGCCCTCGCCCAGGAGCGGGAAACGGCGCGCGACGCGGCGACGTTCCAGGCGATCGAGCGGGAGGCGGCCCGCGTGGGCGGCATTGTGGGCGATCTCCTGACCCTCGCCCGCGCGGACAGTGGCGAGCGGCCGGTGGCGCACGAGCCGCTCTATCTCGACGACGTCGCGGCCGGGGCGGTGGACGCCGTCCGGGCGCTGGCCACGAGCAAGGGGATCACACTGGAGGTCGGAGCGTTCGAGGAAGCCAAGATCACGGGCGACGGGGCGCTCGTCCGCCAGCTGCTGCTGATCGTCCTCGACAACGCCATCAAGTTCTCGCCCGCCGGGGGTCACGTGCGTCTCAACGTGTCCGTTGAGGACGGCCGGGCGGCGGTGCTCGTGACCGACACCGGCATCGGTATCCCGGCCGAGCAGCTCCCCCACGTATTCGAGCGCTTCTACCGCGGAGATCCGGCCCGTCGGGAGGCGGACGGGACCGGGCTCGGCCTTGCCATCGCCCGCTGGATCGCCGATGCGCACAACGCCCGGATCGGTATCGAGTCGACGCCGGGTAGCGGAACGCGCGTGGCCATTTCCTTCCCCGTGGCGCACGCCCGTCGCGAATAGGGCCCGCCGCTTCAGCCGCGCCTCGGCAGCGTGTAGCCTCTGCCGCGCAGCGCGACGAGGAGCGTGGGGACCGCAAATAGCGTGATCGGCGTGGACAGCGCGAGCCCGCCGATGACGGCGAGCGCGAGGGGGCGCTGCAGCTCGCTTCCCGCACCGAGCCCGAGCGCGAGGGGCAGCAGCCCGAACAGCGTGCACAGCGTCGTCATCAGGATCGGACGCAGGCGCACGCGCCCCGCCTCCCGGATCGCCACCTCGAGCGCCACGCCCTCGGCCTGCATCCGGAGCCGCGTGAAATCGAGGAGGATGATCCCGTTCTTGACGATCAGCCCGACGAGCAGGATCAACCCCATGAACGACGCGACGTTCAGAGCGGTGCCGGTTACGAGGAGGAGCCCGAGGGCGCCCACGAACGAGACGGGGGCGACGAGCAGGACGACCAACGGCTCCACGAACGATTCGAACTGCACGACCATCACCGCGCACACGCTGGCCACCGCGAGGCTGAGCACGAGCAGTAGGGCGCCGAAGGCCTCCTGCTGGCTCGCGTACTGCCCCCCGAGGACGAGCCGCACGCCCGCAGGCGCCGCATGGGCGGCGAGCACGCGCTGCACGTCGCCCATGACGCCGCCGAGCGAGCGGCCGCTCACGTCGGCGGTCAGCGCGATCATCTGTTGCTGGTTTTCGCGATCGAGGCTCAAGCGCGACTCGGTAGGCTCGAACGCGGCAAGGCTGCCGAGCGGGGTTGCCCGCCCGCCGCGCGCCGCGACGATGGGCAAAGCGCGCAGGCGCAGCGGGTCGAAGCGGACCGAGTCGGGCGCCCGAACCCGCACGGCGACGGGCCGGTCTTCGACCCGGATCTCGCCGGCCGGGGTGCCCAGCAGCGCCGCGGCGACCGTGTTGCCCACGTCGACGGGGGTCATGCCGATGCGGTCGGCCTCCGCCTGGTTGACGCGCATCAGCAGCTCCGCGGCGGGCTCGCTCACTCCGTTGTAGAGGTCCTCGAGCCCGTCGATCTTCTCGAGCTCGGGCGCGAGCCGCCGCGCGTACGCCTCCAGCGTGTCGAGCGGCTCGCCGTACAGCTTGATCTCGACCGGTCGGGCGGCACCCGCGAGATCGTTGATTACGTCGGCGAGGATCTGCATGAACTCGATGTGGAGCCGCGGCACCGCGCCCTGGACCCGGTCGCGCACGTCGTCGATCACGGTGAACACGTCGCGCGCGCGCCGGCTGCGCGGTGCGAGCCGGACCACGATGTCGCCGCGGTTCTGGTCCGTGGCGAACATCCCGAGCTCGGCGCCGGTGCGGCGCGCCGTCCCCGTGACTTCGGGCGTCGCGGTGAGCAGGCTCTCGGCGATGCCCAGCTGCCGGTTCGTCTCGGCGAGCGCGGTGCCCCCCGGCGTCCAGTAGTCGAGAATGAACGCCCCCTCGTCGATCTCGGGGAGGAAGCCCGTTCCCACGACGCGCCACAACCCCGCCCCCAGCGCGACCAGCGCCACGGCGGCGACCGCGATCCGGCGGGGATGGTGCAGCGCGGCCCCCAAGGCCCGCTCGTAGCGCGGCGCGAGCGCGTCCAGCCCCTGCTCCAGCCGCGCCAGTGGGCGCCACCGCGGCACCGTCGCTTCCACCTCGTGCGCCGTGACGAACTGCTCAGCGAGCAGCGGGATGAGCGTGAGCGCGAGGAGCAGCGACACGAGCACCGCCACGGTGAGCGTGGTCGCGAGCGCCGCGAAGAACTGCCCCACGACCCCCTGGAGCAGGCCGAGCGGCAGGAACACCACTACCGTCGTGATGGTCGAGGTCGTGACGGGCCAGATCAGCTCCTGCACGGCGGCGCGGATGGCGGCGACCCGGTCGGCGCCGGCGCCGAGCAGGAGGTGGCGCGCGATGTTCTCGGTGACGACGACCGCGTCGTCGATCACCAGGCCGATCGCGATCGCCATGGCGCCCAGGGTCATCAGGTTGAACGTCTGCCCGATCGCCCACATCACGAACACCGTCACCGCGAGCGTCACCGGGATCGCCGCCGCGCTGATGGCGGTGATGCGTCCGTGGCGCAGGAACAGGAGCAGCACCAGGACGGCGAGCACGGCGCCGATCAGGATCGCGTCGCGCACCGAGCGGACGGCGTCGCGCACCAGGGCGGCCTGGTCGTACACCCGCTTGAGGTGGACGCCGGGCGGGAGGGTCGGGGCGAGCGCGGCGACGATCCCCGCCACACTGTCGGCGACCTCGAGGGTATTGCCCTCGACCTGCCGCGCGACGTTGATGAGCGCCGCCGGCCGGCCGTCGCCCGCCACGATGCGGACGTGATCCTCCGTTCCGACCCGCACGCTCGCGACGTCCCGCACCCGCAGCCCATTCGCGATCACGACGTTGCCGATGTCCTCGGGGCCGTGGGCCTCCTGATCGGTCACGATCAGGTACTGGCGGTAGTCCTGCGCCACCCGGCCGACCGCCTGCACGGTGACCGCCCGCCGGATCGCGTCGGCCAGGTCGGCGTACGTGAGGCCCAGCGCCGCGAGCCGCGGCGGGTCGGCGATGACCTCGATCTCGCGCACGTCCGTGCCCTGGACGTCCACGCGGCCGACGCCCGGGACGCGCGAGATCAGCGGTTTGATCTCGTAACGCGCGATGTCGTACAGCGTGGCCGGATCGCCGCCTTCGAGGTTGTACGAGAGGATCGGGAACAGCGACGGCGTGAGCCGCTCGATGTCGATGTCCAGGTCGGGGGGCATGGTGCCCTGGATCTGGCTCACGCGCGCGCGCACGAGCTGCAGGGCGTACGCCATGTCGGTGCGCGGCCCGAAGGTAATGGCGACCTCACTCGCGCCCCGGATCGAATGCGACTGCACCCGGGTGACGCCCGGCACCACGCTCACCGCCTCCTCGAGCGGCCGCGTGAGGCTGAAGACCACCTGCCGGGCGCCGAGGGTGGAGCCCTCGGCCACGATCTTGATCCGCGGGAACAGCAGCTCGGGGTAGATGGCCGAC
>QHTS01000194.1 GCA_003220905.1 Gemmatimonadota bacterium
TCCGAGCTCGCAACCAGCGCAGCCGCGACCCGGCACGGCGCCTGGGCGGTGCTGGCCGCTCATGACCAGGATCTCGTCACGGTGCCAGTCGACGACCCGGCGGTGATTGACGATCTCAATACGCCGGAGGACTATGAGCGTCTGATCAGGGAGGTGAATCGCGATATCTATTGAGCTTGGTTGACAATCCCGAGTAATTCCTGTAGGATTCGCATTCGCCATGGCCCCATCTCTGCAACTTACGACGCACAAAGGACTTCGGGAGCCCCAATGAGCAGCGGTATCGAAGCCCAGGTCCTCCAGCCCTATAAGTACGGCTTCGTCACGGATATCGAGTCGGAGACCGTCCCCCCGGGCTTGAGCGAGGACGTCATCCGGCTGATCTCAGAGAAGAAGGGTGAGCCGGCGTGGATGCTCGAGTGGCGGCTCCGGGCGTACCGCAACTGGTTGAAGATGCCCGAGCCGCACTGGGCCAATGTGCAGTACGGCCCGATCGACTATCAGGCCATCAGCTACTACGCGGCTCCCAAGCAGCGGCCCAAGCTGGACAGCCTCGAGCAGGTCGATCCCAAGCTGCTCGAGACGTTCGAGAAGCTCGGGATCCCGATTGAGGAGCGGAAACGGCTCGCGGGGGTGGCGGTGGACGCCGTGTTCGATTCGGTCTCCGTCGCGACGACGTTCCGCGAGGAGCTGAAGAAGCACGGGGTGATCTTCTGCGCCATCTCGGAAGCGATCCGGGAGTATCCCGAGCTGGTGCAGCAGTACCTCGGTTCCGTGGTTCCCTACAACGACAACTTTTTCGCCGCCCTCAACTCGGCCGTGTTTACGGACGGCTCGTTCGTGTTCGTCCCGAAGGGCGTGCGCTGTCCGATGGAGCTGTCCACCTACTTCCGTATCAACGCGGAGTCGACGGGTCAGTTCGAGCGGACGCTGATCGTCGCGGACGAGGGGAGCTATGTGAGCTACCTCGAGGGTTGCTCGGCTCCGGTGCGCGACGAGAACCAGCTGCACGCGGCGGTCGTGGAGCTCGTCGCGCTCGACCGTGCGACCATCAAGTACTCGACCATTCAGAACTGGTACCCGGGCGACGAAGCGGGGCGCGGCGGGATCTACAATTTCGTGACCAAGCGCGGCGCCTGTCGCGGCCGGGGCTCCAAGATTTCCTGGACGCAGGTGGAGACCGGCTCGGCGATCACCTGGAAGTATCCCGGCTGCATCCTCCAGGGCGACGACTCGATCGGCGAGTTCTATTCGGTGGCCGTGACCAACCACCGCCAGCAGGCGGACACCGGCACCAAGATGATCCACATGGGCAAGAACACCCGCTCGACGATCGTCTCGAAGGGCATCTCGGCGGGCCGCGGTCAGAACACCTACCGCGGCCTCGTGAAGATCCTGAAAGGGGCCGAGCAGGCGCGGAACTACTCGCAGTGCGACTCGATGCTGATCGGGGACCGATGCGGGGCGCACACGTTCCCGTACATCGACGTGCGCAACAGCACGGCCATCATGGAACACGAGGCCTCGACGTCCAAGATCGGCGAGGACCAGATCTTTTACGCGAAGCAGCGCGGGCTGTCCGCCGAAGACGCCGTATCGATGATCGTGAACGGCTTCTGCAAAGAAGTCTTCAAGGAGCTACCGATGGAGTTCGCCGTCGAGGCGCAGCGGCTGCTCGGCATCAGTCTCGAAGGGAGCGTGGGATGACGGGCAAGGGGAAACGGGACACGCGACACGTGCTGCTCGAGGTCCAGAACCTTCACGCCACGGTCGAAGGACGGGAAATCCTGCGGGGAATCGACCTGACGGTGCGCGCCGGCGAAGTGCACGCGATCATGGGGCCGAACGGTTCGGGGAAGAGCACGCTCGCCCAGGTCCTCGCGGGTCACCCCGCCTACGCCGTCACCGCGGGCCAGGCGCTGTACGAGGGCAATGATCTGCTCGCGATGGCACCGGAAGCGCGGGCACGCGAGGGCGTGTTTCTGGCGTTCCAGTACCCGGTGGCCATCCGCGGCATCACCAACGCCTATTTCCTGCGCTCCGCAGTGAACGCGCTCCGCAAGCACCGCGGTGAGGAGGAGCTCGGGCCGGTAGAGTTCATGGACGCGCTCGAAGAGAAGCTCAAGGTGATCGGCTGGGACTCGAGCTACCTCACCCGGCCGGTGAACGAAGGGTTCTCGGGCGGGGAGAAGAAGCGGAACGAGATCCTGCAGCTCGCGGTGCTCGATCCCAAGCTCGCGATCCTCGACGAGACCGATTCCGGACTCGACATCGACGCCCTGAAGACCGTGGCCCGAACCGTGGACAAGCTGCGGCGGCCCGACAACGCGACGGTGCTGGTGACGCACTACGATCGGATCCTCACGCACATCGAGCCCGACGTCGTGCACGTCCTGGCCGGCGGGCGGATCGTCAAGTCGGGCGGCAAGGAGCTCGCGCGCGAGCTCGAAGAGAAGGGGTACGACTGGCTGCGCGAAGAGGCCGTCGTGGCATGACCGACGTCGCCGACAGGACTGAACGCTACGTCGCCGACTTCGAGGCGTTCGCGCGAAACGGCGCCTCGGGCGCACCCGGGTGGCTGAGGGAGCTCCGCGAGGGGGCGATCGGCCGCTTCGCCGAGCTCGGCTTTCCCACGATGAAGCAGGAGGAGTGGCGCTTCACGAGCGTCGCGCCGATCACCGAAGCGGAATTCACCCTCGCGCCTGCTCCCTGCTCCCCGGGACCGTCAGGGACTCCTTTAGGGCTCCCGGCTCCCTCAGACATCGAGCGCCTGTGCGTCGGTGCGGGCCCCCGTGTCGTCTTCGTGGACGGACGCCACGCCCCGACCCTCTCGACCCCGGCGGACCTGGCCGGTGGCGTGTGGGCAGGAAGCCTCGCCGCCGCGTTTCGGACGGACGCGGCGCGCGCGGAGCTGGCCCGTGCACACCTGGCCCGTCACGCGCGCTGGCGCGACAGCGCGTTCGCGGCGCTCAACACCGCGTTCCTGGCGGACGGGGCATTCGTGCAGGTTCCCGCAGACGTCACGCTCGAGCAGCCGCTCGAGGTGGTCTTCCTCGCGACCGGCCGCGCGCTCGCCGACGGCCCGATCGTCTCCCACCCGCGCAGCCTCATCGTGGTCGAGCGGGGTGCGCGCGCCACTGTGGTCGAGACGTATGCGGGGATTTCGGAGGGCGTGTATTGGACCAACGCGGTCACGGAGGTCGTGGTGGGGGAGGGCGCCCGAGCCG
>QHTS01000195.1 GCA_003220905.1 Gemmatimonadota bacterium
TCCAGTCGAGGCTCCCGGGCCCGAGCTGCGGGACACTGCGCAGCAGCTCATCGCCGGGGAGCTTGAGCAGGAAATCGGTGGGCGCTTGCCACCGCACAGTCGCGAGATCGATCTCCAGGCGGACGCCATCCCGGTGACGCCAGGTCGAGACGACCACCACCGCCACCACCGCGACGACGGCGGCGGCGAGCCCCAGGGCGCGGTATCCCGGTGGAGCCGTTTGGCGGGCGCGCGCCGCAGCGACGGTCGCCCGGAACGGCGGCGTGCCGGCCGCATCCTCCCGGCGCAGCGCCTCGAAGGCCTTCTGTAGGTGGTGATCGTCGGGCTCGATCATTCTCGCTCGTTCTCCAGCAGCTTCTTGAGCGCGGCCTTCGCGCGCTCGTAGTGGGTGCGCGCGGTGCCCACGGAGACGCCCGCGACGGCGGCCGCCTCGGCGATCGTCAGGTCCTCGTAGAACACGAGATGCAGGACCTGGCGTTGGCGCGCCGACAGCCGCCCGAGTGCGCGCACCAGCCGCGCCGTTTCGTCGGCCCGGGCAAACGTCGTCGCGGGATCGGGCCGGCCGTCCACCGCCTCCGGGCCGAGCACCAACGACGCCAGCGGAAGCCAGCGCCGCAGCGCCGACCGGCGTCGTGCTTCCCGTGCCGTCCGCGCGATCACGCCGAACACGAACGTGCGGAAGCTCGAGCGCCCGTCGAAGCGCGCGCGGCCGTCGAGGAGCTTCAGGTAGCTCGCCTGGAGCACGTCCTCGGCCGCGGTCCGATCCCAGCCGCAACAGCTCAACGCCCAGCCGAACGCCGCGGCGTGCAGGTGCTCGAGCTCGGCCGTCAAGTCGGCAGGTGACATGTGGGCTCGGGTATCGACTAATGAGTGTCTGCTGGGGCTCGACTATATGACGCTCGGCTGGCCTCGCTCTTTCAGCACGCGCCGGAGAATCTTCCCCGAGGGGGACTTGGGAATGGCGTCGATGACTTCGACCGCGCGGATCTGCTTGTAGGGCGCGACCCTCTCGGCCACGAAGGCCATCAGGTCCGCGGCCGATACATCGCCCCGCAGCACCACGAAGGCCTTCGGCACCTCGCCGCACTCCCGGTCGACAAGGGGCACCACCGCTGCGTCGGCCACGGCGGGATGGCTCCGCAACACGGCCTCCAGCTCGGCCGGCGGCACCTGGAAGCCCTTGTACTTGATCAGCTCCTTCAACCGATCGACGATCGTGAAGTAGCCGTCCCGGTCCACGTGCCCGATATCCCCCGTATGCAGCCACCCGTCGGCGTCGAGCGTGGCCGCCGTGGCTTCCGGGTTGTTCAAGTATCCCCGCATCACCTGCGGACCGCGGATCAGGAGCTCCCCGTCCTCGTCCGGCCCGAGCTCGGCGCCGGCCGCGTCGACGATCCGGCAATCGGTATTCGGCAACAGCTGGCCCACCGTCCCGGGCTTGCACTTGCCGGGCTCGTCGGGATTGGCGTGGGTCACCGGGCTCGCCTCGGTGAGCCCGTACCCCTGAATGAACCCACATCCCAGACGTCGGGCGCACGCGGTCTCGAGATCGGCGTCGAGAGGGGCTGCGCCGGACATCATCGCCCGCACGCTCGATAGGTCGTAGCCGTCCACCGCCGGGTGCTTGGCCAGCGCGAGCACGAGCGGTGGGACCACGAATGCCCGGGTGATGCGATGCCGTTGCAAGGTGCCGAGGAACGGCTCAAGCTCGAACTTGGGCATCGTGACGAGCGTCGCGCCACGCCACAGCGCCAGGTTCAGCACCACCTGCATCCCATAGATATGGAAGAACGGCAGGACTGCGATGATGCGATCCTGCTCCGCCACATGGTGCACCCAGGCCGTCTGGAGCAGGTTGGCCACGAGATTGCGATGCGTGAGCACGACGCCCTTAGGGAATCCCGTGGTGCCGCTCGAGTACGGCAGCACGGCGAGGTCCTCCGCGGGGTCGACGAGAGCCCGCGGAGCCGCCGCGCCGGTCTCCAGCAGCGCCGCGAACGGTGTGGCGCCCGTCGCACTCCCCAGAACGAAGATCTCCTCGATCCCCACCTGCTGTGCCGCAGGCGCCGCCCGGTCCATGAACGCCGGGACCGTGACCAGGAACCGGGCGCGGGCGTCGCGCAGCTGGTACGCCGCGTCCTGCACTGTGCAGAGGGAGTTGACCGTCGTCACGACGCCAGCGGCGGCGAGGGTGCCGTGGAAGGCGAGGGCGAACTCGGGGCAGTTGGGCACGAACAGGCCGAGCACGTCGCCCTTCTCGAACCCCCGTTTGGCGAGACCCGCCGCCACGCGGTCGACCCCTGCGTCCAGCTGTGCATACGTCAGCGTCCGCCCACTCGGCCCGTCGATCAGTGCGGGCTTGCCGCCGAGCTGGGCCGCCATCGCAAGCACGAAGCGGTGTAATGCGATGTCGGGCACCGTGATGTCGGGATGCGGGCTTCTAAAAATCACAGCGCGCCCACGAGAGCAGTGGATCCATTAATCTGCAGCGTTCCCGCATGGGCCGCTGTCCGCGGGGGAAGGCTCCTATCGTACTTGGCTCCAATAGCATACGCCACCCGTCCGATAGCGTCGCCGGCGACGTTGATCCAGATCACCGATCCCGAGAAAGGCTGAGGATAAGTTGCGGTCCCGTGACGGCAGCCGCCGCAGGACCGGCCCGTCACGGACAACACGCTGCTCAGAGCAAACCCGCCGAAAGGCGGCGACGCAGAGCCACGGGGCTAACGTAGTGCGCCGCTACGCCCGCCGGGCCGCCAGCGATTCGACACGTGTCGAGCGTTGGCGGCTTTTTCGTCGCGCTCGACTGGTTGCGCCCTAGGCCTTCTCACCAATTACGGACGGAGGAACCTAGTATGCGCAGAGTCATTGCTCTCTTGGTCGTCGTGGCGGCCGCGGTCGCAGCAGCGTGTATGCAGATACCAACCGAGTACCGGTTGGTGGTGTGCGTCCAAAGCGGCGACTCCCTCGGAAAACCCAACGTGCCCTGCGCGGTGGTGGACACGGTACACCCGTAGGACGAGGACGGCCTTGTTCAGGTCTCTCCTCGATGCAGCTCACGGACGGTGGCGATCGTGTCGGCGAGATCCGGTCCTTTGTCGGGGCGGTATCGCACGACGCGCGCGAAGCGCAGGGCGAGCCCGCCCGGGTACCGCGGGCTCGCCTGGATGCCGTCGAAGGCGATCTCCGCCACGAGCTCGGGTCGCACGTGCACCACGTGCCCCTCGCGGGCGGTCTCGAGCTCGAGGAGCTTCGCGGTCTGCCACTCGAGCATCTCATCCGTCATCCCCTTGAACGTTTTTCCGAGCATGACCCAGCCGCCCGTCGTCGGGTCGCGGGCGCCCAGATGGATGTTCGAGAGCCGGCCGCGGCGGCGGCCGTGCCCCCACTCGGCGGCGAGCACGACGAGGTCGAGCGTGTGCGCGGGCTTCAGCTTCAGCCAGGCGGCGCCGCGCGCGCCCGCGTCGTACCGCGCGTCGAGCCCCTTCGCCACGAGCCCCTCCTGCCCCGACGCGATCGCCCGCTCGAAAAACGCCGCTGCGGCCGCCGGGTCCGCCGTCACCAGCCGGGACACCCGCTGCGCATCGGGGACGGCCGCGGCGAGTGCGGCGAACCGCCGGGCGTAGGGCTCGTCCAACAGCAGCGCGCCGTCGGCGTAGAGGATATCGAAGAAGAACGACGCGAGCGGCAGCTCGGCGCGCAGCCGTTCGACGTCGAGCTTCCGCCCGAAGCGGCGCATCGTCACCTGGAACGGCAGCGGCGTGCCGTCCGGGCGCAGCGCGATCGCTTCGCCGTCGAGGATGGCATCGGCGAGCGGTAGCCGGCGGACCGCTTCCACCACATCGGGCACCGCCTGCGTGACATCGTTCAGTTGACGGGAGAACACCCGCACCTCGTCGCCCGCCTTGTGGACCTGGATGCGCGCGCCGTCGAGCTTGTACTCGAACGCGGCCCCCCCTTCCCCCTCCCCCGGTCCCAGGCGCGCGAGTGCATCCTTCACATCATCCGCGGCCTGCGCGAGCATCGGCTGGAGCGGGCGGAACAGCTCCACGCGAAAGCGCGCGAGGCCCGCGGCCCCCTCGGTCAGGGCGGCGCGCGCTACGCGACCCAGGTCGGCCGCGAGCATCGTCGCCCGGCGGACGGCCTCGGCCTCGAGCCCCGCCGCCCGGGCTACTGCCTCCGTCACGAGCCCTTCGAGCGCCCCCTGACGCAGCTCGCCCATGACCAAGCGGAGCAGGAATTCCTGCTCCTCGGCCGTCCCCCGGGCGAACAGCTCGCCCAGCAGCCGTTCTTTCGTGTGGGCCGAGCCCTTACCGGTGGTCGTCGCGAGGCGTTCGAGCGCCGCGTCCACCGCGGTGAGCTCGAGGGTCGGAGCGTCGGCCGCACGCTCGGGCTTCGAGGCCTGCAGCGTGGCGTAGCCGATCCCGATCCGCCCCTGCCGCAGGGAGCCCGATAGGAAGGCGATCGCGGTCCCGATCTCGTCCGGGCCCGCGCGTTTCAGGAGGGCGGCGACGAGCTCGATCTTCGCGAGCCGCCCTCTCGTTTCCGCGACGCGGCGCGAGGTCTGGACGAGCTCATGGAACAGCACGTGGTCCTCACCAGGAGCGCGCTACAACACGACATCGCCGCCGGGGTCGGTGCCGCGCAGCCGCTCGAGGCGGTCGCGGGCCTCTTGCAGGCGTCGCTCGCGCTCGGCGTCATCGATGACGGCGCTCGACCATTCGGGCTTGCCGTCGGCGTCCAGCCGCACCCGCAGCACGACGCCCTCTCGCACCTTCACCGGCAGCGTCTTCTTGAGCACATCGAGCCCGACGCCGTCGTCCCCGACCAGCACGACGACCGCTCGCTCGAGCCGATCGACCGAGTAGAACGCTTGCCGCGCGCTCATTCGCTCATGGCCTCGCGTGGCGCGACTCTCGTCGGGCCGGAGTATTCGTTGAGCACGATATA
>QHTS01000025.1 GCA_003220905.1 Gemmatimonadota bacterium
GACGACCACGACCCACAAGACCCTGCGCGGCCCGCGCGGCGGCCTGATCCTCTGCCAGGAGGTGTTCGGGAAGGACGTCGACAAACAGGTCTTCCCGGGCATCCAGGGTGGTCCCCTCGAGCACGTCATCGCGGCGAAGGCGGTGGCCCTCGGCGAGGCGCTGACGCCGGAATTCAAGGCATATGCCATCCAGGTGGTGCGGAATGCGCAGACCCTTGCCGCCGCGCTCGTGGAGCGGGGCTACGCGATCGTGTCGGGCGGGACGGACACGCACCTGATGCTCGTGGATCTGCGGCCCAAACAGGTGACCGGCAAGGAGGCCCAGGAGCTGCTCGACCGGGCCGGCATCACAGTGAACAAGAACACGATTCCCGGCGATCCCCAGAAGGCGTTCGTCACGAGCGGGGTCCGCATCGGCACCCCGGCCGTGACCACACGTGGTTTCACCGAGGCCGAAATGCTCAAAGTGGCGGAGTTCATCGACACCGTGCTCACGAGAAGAGACGAGGCGACCATCGCACGCGTGAAGGGCGAAGTGCGCGAGCTGGCCGAGCAGTTCCCGCTGTACGCGCCGCCGGCCCGCGCCGCCGTGGCGGGGGGGCACCATGCCCGATAGCGGCGGCTCCCCGGGCCGGCCCTCCCGGGGCTCGGGGTCGTTCACGGTGCACCCCGCGGAAGAGCTCGAGGTCTACTTCAACGAAGTGGCCCACGGCCGTCCCGTGGGTTTCGTCGCCTCGTCCAAATGGAAGCCGCCGACGGATATTTACGAAACCGACAGCGCGCTGGTGGTCTACATGGACATCGCCGGAATGCGCGCGGAGGACTTCACGGTCGAGTACGTGGACGGTGTCCTGACGATCGCGGGCGAGCGCACCGCGCGACGCCACGAAGGCAAGCCGCACTATCACGCGATGGAAGTGCAGGTCGGCCCGTTCGAGCGCCGCTTCCGCCTCCCGGTGCCGGTCGACCCCGAGAGCATTCGGGCGAACTACGAGCAGGGCTTCCTCGAGGTCCGGCTGGCGAAGCTCCCGACCCGCCTCTCGGGCCCGCAGTCGGTGCGGGTGCAGTAAGTGGATCGCCTCCCCGTCCTGCCGCTCGGCCGGATCGTCGTCTACCCGCACGTCGTGCTGCCCATGGCGCTCACCGATCCGCACGCCGTCCAGCTGATCGACGAGGTGGTGCAGGGGAACAAGCGCCTGCTGCTCGGCGTGGTGCGGCCGCTGGGCGGGACCGAGCCCCCCGAGGGCGCCGTGATGCAGGCTCGCGCCGACGAGCTGTACGAGGTCGGCACCCTCGGCACGGTCGTGCGCATGCTCAAGCTGGGCGACGGCTCGGTGCGGGTCATGGTGCAGGGGCTCGAGCGGGCACGGCTCGTCGAGGTGACGCCCGCCGAGCACTGGCTGGTGGCGGGCTACGAGCCGCTCCCCAACACGGTGCTCGAGGACGCGCGCACCGAAGCCTTGAAGCGCACGGTGCACGCGCAGTTCTCCCGGGTGATCGACATCGCGCCCTATCTGGGGGAGGAGCTGCACGAGGTTCTCGTCGGCATCACCGACGGCGGCAAGCTGGGTGATTTCGTGGCCGCGAACCTGGATCTGGCCCTCCCGGCCAAAGCCGAGCTGCTGGCGATCGACGACGTGAACCGCCGCCTCGAGCGGCTCGCCGAGCTGCTCGGCCAGGAGCTGCAGGTCCTCGAAGTCGGCAGTCAGATCCAGGAGAAGGTGCGCACGCGCCTCGACCAGAATCAGCGGGAGTACGTGCTGCGCGAGCAGCTGCGCGTGATCCGCCAGGAGCTGGGCGAGGAAGAAGGAGAGGACGAGCTTACCGAGCTCGCCGGTCGACTCGAGGCCGCCGGCCTCCCCGACGAGGCCAAGAAGGTCGTCGATCGGGAGCTCAAGCGGTTGCGCCAGATGTCGCCGCAGTCGGCCGAGTACCACGTGGCCCGGACCTACCTCGAAGTGTTCGCGACGCTGCCCTGGAGCCGTACGTCGGCGGACCGGCTCGACCTGAAGGCGGCGCGCGACATCCTCGACCGCGACCACTACGACCTGAAGACCGTGAAGGAGCGGATCCTCGAGTACCTGGCGGTCCGCACCCTCAACCCCGCGGCGCGCGGCGGCATCCTGTGTTTCGTGGGCCCGCCCGGCGTGGGCAAGACCTCGCTCGGCCAGAGTATCGCTGAGGCGCTGGGGCGCCGCTTCACCCGCGTATCGCTCGGCGGCGTGCGCGACGAGGCGGAGGTCCGCGGCCACCGGCGCACGTACGTCGGCGCGCTCCCGGGACGCATCATCCACGCGCTGCAGCGCTGCGAGACGCGCAACCCCCTGTTGATGCTCGACGAGGTGGACAAGATGGGCGCCGACGTGCGCGGCGATCCGACGGCCGCGCTGCTCGAGGTGCTCGACCCGGCGCAGAACGGCGCCTTCGTGGACCACTACCTCGAGGTGCCGTTCGACCTGTCGGGCGTCATGTTCATCGCCACGGCGAACAGCCTCGCGCCGATCCCCGACCCGCTGCTCGACCGGATGGAAGTGCTCACCTTGCCTGGGTACACGCCCGGGGAGAAGCTCGCGATCGCCAAGCGCTACCTCCTGCCGCGCCAGCTGAAGGAGACGGGGCTCCAGACGGAGCGGGCGAACATCGCCGACGGGGCGCTCGAGCGGCTGATCGGGGAATACACGCGCGAAGCGGGCGTGCGCCAGCTCGAGCGGGAGATCCAGGGCGTGCTCCGCAAAGCCGCCCTCGAGGTGGTCGAGGGACGGGCGGCGAGCATCAAGATCACCGCGAAGAACCTCGAGAAGTTCGCCGGCCAGCCCAAGGTCCAGAGCGAGGTCGCGGGACGCGAGGCCGAGGTGGGGGTGGCGACCGGGCTCGCATGGACGCCCGTGGGCGGCGACATCATGTTCATCGAGGCGATTCAGATGCCGGGGAAGGGGCAGATCACCCTGACCGGGCAGCTGGGGGATGTGATGAAGGAGTCCGCCCAGGCGGCGTGGAGCCTGCTGCGGGCGCGGGCCGGGTCGCTCGGGATTCCGCTGGACGCGTTCACGCAGACCGACGTGCACCTGCACCTGCCGGCCGGGGCGGTGCCGAAGGACGGTCCGTCGGCCGGGATCGCGATCGCGACAGCGCTGGCGTCGCTCCTGTGCCGCCGTCCGGCGCGCCACGATGTGGCGATGACGGGCGAGCTCACGCTGCGCGGGCGCATCCTCCCGATCGGCGGGCTCAAGGAGAAGCTGACGGCGGCGGCGCGCGCCGGCGTCAAGACGGTGCTGGTGCCGGCGCGCAACCAGAGCGACATCGTGGACGTCCCCGACGAGGTGAAACAGCTGCTCGAGATCAAGCCGGTGGAGACGATCGACGACGTGCTCGAGCTGGCGCTGCTCGAGCCGCACCCGTTGCGGCCCGTAGCGGTGCGGGCCCGAATGCCGGGACAGACGGAGGCGCGGCCGTGAGCGACTTCGCGACGCTCGAAGAGGCGTTCCAACGCATCGGGCGGCAGGACGGCCGCTATCACGAGCGCGGCTACCTGTTCGTCCTGGCGGCGCTGGAGTACGCCCAGGGCAAGCTCCCGGCGCGCCGGCACCTGAGCGGCGGGGAGCTCGCCTGGGCGTGCCGGGACTTCGCGCGGGAACAGTTCGGGCTGCTCGCGCCGACCGTCCTTGGGCACTGGGGCATCGTCAGCACCGAGGACCTGGGACGGATTGTGTTCACGCTGATCGACGTGGGCCTGCTCGCCAGCCAGCCGACCGACAAGCTGGAGGACTTCGAGCGGGTTTACGATTTCGCGGAGGTGTTCCGGGCCGGTTATCCGTGGCCCGGGGTGGAGCGCGGATAGGGGGCGTCGGATCGGGTGAAGGGGGGTGCCGCATGGACGACGTCAGAGAATGGCCCGCCTGCAGAAAATGTCAGCAAGGTCTCCTCATTCCGTTGTCGGACTATGGCCGCGACGGGGCGCCGATCACCTACAAGGCCTGGGTCTGCTCGAACCCTGAGTGCGGGTTCAACATCCGGATCGACAACGGGGAGATCTCCTTCGGTCGCGCGATCGGCCAGAGCTTCAAGTAAGCTTGGACGCCGTGCGCGCGCCCGCCGTGAGCGGGCGCTTCTACCCGGGCACGAAGGGTGAGCTCGAGCGCACGGTGCGGGAGCTGCTCGACGCCGTGGGCGAGGCACGTCCCGCCCCCGCGCGCGCCGCGGTGGCCCCGCACGCGGGCTACGTCTATTCGGGACTCACGGCGGCGCACGTGTTCGCGCGCCTCGAGATCCCGCCGATCGTCGTGATCCTGGCACCCAACCACACCGGGGTGAGCCGGGCGCCCGGCGGTGCATCGCTGTGGGAGGCGGGCGCGTTCCGGACCCCGCTCGGCGACGTGAGCGTGGACGACGGCTTCGCACGGGCGCTCCTCGAGACCTCGCCGCTGGTGGGCCCCGACCACGCCGCCCACGCCTCCGAGCACGCGGTGGAGGTCGAGCTACCCTTCCTCCAGCTCCGGCGAGCCGACGTGCGGATCGTGCCGCTCGTCCTGGCGTGGGATGCGTGGGAGGGATGCCGCGGGCTGGGTGAGACACTGGCGGGGCTCGTGCGGCGCTGGCCCGACCGGGTGCTGCTGCTGGCGTCGAGCGATCTGAACCATTACGAGCCCGCCGCCACGTCCGAGCACAAGGACCGCCGGGCGCTCGACGCCGTCGCGGCGCTCGACGGGGCGGAGCTCCTCGCGCGCTGCCGCAGCGAGCGCATCTCGATGTGCGGCCGGGCGCCGGCAGCCACCGTGCTCGCTGCGGCCCGGGCGCTCGGCGCCGAGCGCGCCGACGTCGTGCACTACAGCCACTCCGGCATGGTGACCGGGGACGACGACGCCGTGGTGGGATACGGAGGGGTGGTGATCCCGTGAACTCGATCCCTGTATTGTCCGCGACCGAGGCCGCCGCCTGGGATTCGGCCGCCCGCACGCAATACCGGATTCCGTCCCGCGTGCCGATGGAGACCGCGGGACGAGCGGTCGCCTACCTGATCGTCCGCGACTACCCGGCCGTACTCGCCCGTGGGGCGCTGGTCGTCGCCGGGGCGGGGAACAACGGGGGGGACGGGTGGGTGGTGGCGCGCGCGCTGCATGCGAGCGGCATCCCCGTCTGGGTGGCCGCGCTCGACCCCAAGACCGACGACGCGATCGACAACCGCGCGCTTGCCCGCATGGACGGCGTGCGCGAGACGGGTCGGGAAGAGCCGTGGCCCGCCACCGCCGTGGTGATCGACGCGCTGCTCGGCACCGGCGCCACCGGACCGGCGCGCGGCGACGTGCTGGCGCTGGCACAGCGGCTCGTCGCGTACGGCGCCCCGGTCGTCGCGATCGACGGGCCCACGGGCCTCGACCTGTCGAGCGGCGAGGCGCACGGGCCGGTGCGCGCCGAGCTGTCAGTCACGTTCGGGGGGCCGCGCCGCGGCCACCTGCTCGCGCGCGACTGGTGCGGCAAGATCGTCGTCGTCGATATCGGGCTGCCGCCCGCCGATCCCGTATGGCCCGTGCTCGTAACGGACGTGTGGGCGGGGGCGCGGCTCCCGAAGCTCACACCGACGATGCACAAGGGCGATCGCGGCCGGGTCACGGTGGCCGGCGGCGCAAACGGCATGACCGGCGCCGCGCTCCACGCCGCACGCGGGGCGCTCGCCGCCGGCGCGGGGCTCGTGAAGCTCGTGGCGGCGAGGGAAACGATCGAGGCGGCGCGCGCCAGCCTCCCCGACGTGCTCACGGTCGAGTCGGCGCTCGGTCCCGAGCTCGAGCCCGACGCCGCGGAGGCGCTCGAATGGGCCGACGCGCTCGTGGTCGGTCCGGGCCTGGGCCGCGAGCCGCCCCGCGCCCAGTTCCTGCAGGCCGTGCTCGCGCGCCGCCCGATCCCGACCGTGCTCGACGCCGACGCCCTCATCCTGTTCCGCGGTACCGCAGAGCGGCCGGTGGTGCTCACGCCGCACCTGGGCGAGTTCCGCGCCCAGTTCGGCGACGAGCTCGCCGATGCGGCGGCGAACGACCGCTGGGGGGCCGCAGCGAAGGCCGCCCAGAAGGTGAAGGGCACCGTGCTCCTGAAGGGCGTGCCGACCGTGATCGCGGACCTGCGCGGGCCGATCCACGTGGTGGCGAGCGGCAACCCCGGACTCGCCACCGGCGGCTCGGGCGACCTGCTCGCCGGCTTCATCGGCGCGTTCCTGGCCCGCGGGAGCGCCGGCCCCGAGGCCGCCGCCCTGGCGGCCCATGCGCTGGGGCGGGCGGCGGAGCACGGCGCGCGCCAGTGGACGGCACGCAGCCTGCGTCCCGCCGATGTCCTGGCCGCACTGCCCGAGATCTGGCGTGCGTGGACCAACACGCAGCCGGTTGGGCCCCCGGTGCTCACGGTCCTGGAGCCGCCGGAGACGGCGTGAAGCGCCGGTCACTCCGCCTCGGCCCAGGGGGTGAGTTCGACCGCCTGCGCGCCATTTTCGCGACGCTCGACGCCGCGGGCCACGACCTCGGCGACGATTGCGCGCTGCTCCCCGTCGGCGGCCGGACCCTCGCGATCAGTATCGATCTTTCCCTCGAAGCGGTGCACTTTCGCACCGACTGGCTCTCGTTTCGAGAGATCGGCTGGCGTGCGACGGCAGCCGCCCTGTCGGATCTCGCGGCCGAAGGGGCGGAGCCGATCGGCGTGCTGGTTTCGCTCGGACTTCCCGGAAACGGCCGGGGAAGGGGGAAGGGGCGCCCAGATCCCGCGACGGAGATTATGACGGGAGTCGGAGCCGCTGCGCAGCGCGTCGGCGCGCGAGTGCTGGGCGGCGATCTCGTGCGATCGACTCGCTACCTGGTCGACGTCTGCGTGCTGGGGCTCGCCGCGCGGCCGGTGCGGCGGAGCGGCGCCCGTCCGGGTGACGGGGTGTGGGTGACGGGGCGGCTTGGGGGTGCGGGGCTCGCGCTCGCCGCGCTCCGGGCGGGGCGGGGGGCCCGGGGGGGGCGGGGGGGGCGCCTCGCTCCGGCGTTGCGGCGCCGCTTCGCCCGCCCGGTGCCGCGCATCGCCGCGGGGCGTTGGCTGGCGCGGCGTGGAGCGCGCGCCATGATCGATATCTCCGACGGCCTGGCGGGGGACGCTGGGCACCTCGCGGCGGCATCGGGCGTCGGGATTGCGATCGAGCTGGAGTGCGTTCCCTGCTGGCCGGGTGTCACGCCGCGCGCGGCCGCCCGCAGCGGCGAGGAGTACGAGCTGCTGGTCGCCATGCCGCGAAGCTTCGGGACCGCGGGCGCCCGCGCCTTTCGCCGTGCCACGGGGCTGCCCCTGACGCGCATCGGCGCCTGCACAGCGGGCCGCGGCTTAGGGATTACTGATGGCGGACGACTGATCACGCCTCCCCCCGGCTTCGATCATTTCCCCGCGCGATGATCCGCACGCTGTGGTTCTACGTGGTGCTCGTGGTCTCGACCGCGATCCACGCGACAGGCGTGATCGTGGCTGCCCTGCTGGGCGTGAAGCGGCGGCCCGGCGGAGTCTACGACTGGGGAACGAACGACTGGTCCCGCCAGCTGCTCTGGGCGGCCGGGACCCCGGTGCGGGCCGAGGGGCTCCACCGCATTCCCGACCACCCGGTCGTGTACGCCTCGAACCACTCGTCCATGTTCGACATCTGGGCCCTCGCAGCCACGCTGCCGGGATCGGTGCGGATGGTGGCGAAACAGGAGCTCGCCAGGGTCCCGCTCATAGGCCGCGCGATGGTGACGGCCGGCCACCTGACGATCGACCGCGCGCATCCGGCGCGGGCCCTGGAGGCCTACAAGCGCGCCGCCGAGGTGATCCAGGGTGGCACGTCGGCATTGTTGTTCCCCGAGGGGACGCGTAGCCGCACGGGAGAGCTGCTGCCGTTCAAGAACGCGCCCTTCGGGCTCGCCATCGCAGCCCAGGTGCCCGTGGTGCCGGTGTACGTCGGCAACACGTTCGAGATCATGCCCAAGGGGCGGTTCTTCCTGCGACCGCGGCCGATCCGGATCGTGATCGGCGATGCGATCTCCACGGCGGGGATGACGGTCGAGCGGCGGCAGGAGCTGCGCGACCGGGTGCATGCCGCGATCCTCGCCATGAAGGCGCGCGTTGACGCAGAGGGCGTCGCCCGCTAGGGTACGGGCCATCATGAGCACGATCATTTCGGTGCGCGCGCGCGAGATTCTCGACAGCCGGGGCAACCCGACCATCGAGGCGGACGTCACCCTCTCGAGCGGCGCAGCCGGACGGGCTGCCGTGCCGAGCGGCGCCTCCACCGGCGAGCACGAAGCAGTCGAGCTGCGCGACGGCGATCAGAAGCGGTTCGGCGGCAAGGGCGTGCTCGAGGCGGTGAAGAACGTGAACGAGGTCATCGGTCCGCGACTCGAGGGCATGTCGGCCGAGGAGCAGATCGCGGTGGACTACGCGATGCTCGACCTCGACGGCACCCCCAACAAGAGTCACCTCGGCGCCAACGCCATTCTGTCGGTGTCGATGGCCGTGGCGCGGGCGGCGGCCCAGGACGCCGGCCTCACGCTGTACCGCTATCTCGGGGGGCCGGTCACCAACGTGTTGCCCGTGCCGATGATGAACATCCTCAACGGCGGCGCGCACGCGGCCAATACCGTGGACTTCCAGGAGTACATGATCGTGCCGATCGGCGCCGAGAGCTTCCCCGACGGCCTGCGGATCGGCGTCGAGGTGTTCCACGCGCTCAAGAAGGTGTTGTCCAAGCGCAATCTTTCCACCGCGGTGGGGGACGAGGGCGGATTCGCGCCCAATCTCGCGAGCGACGAGGCGGCGCTCGAAGCCGTGATGGCGGCGATCGAGGCCGCCGGGCTCGAGCCCGGGAAGGACGTTGCGATCGCGCTCGACCCGGCGGCGTCCGAGCTCTACCAGGAGGGGAATTACGTCTTCAAGAAGAGCGGCGCCGGCACGAAGACGTCGGACGAGATGGTCGTGCTGTACAAAAGCTGGATCGACCGCTACCCGATCGTCTCGATCGAGGACGGGCTCGCCGAGGACGACTGGGCGGGATGGGCGAAACTCACCGAAGCGCTCTCCGCCCGCGTGCAGCTGGTGGGCGACGATCTCTTCTGCACCAACATCGAGCGGCTGGATCGCGGGATCGAGGAGAGCGTGGCGAATGCGATCCTCATCAAGCTGAACCAGATTGGCTCGCTCACCGAGACGCTACAGTGCATCGCGCACGCGCGCTCCAACGGATACGGCGCCGTGATCTCGCACCGCTCCGGCGAGACCGAGGACACCTTCATCGCCGACCTCGCGGTGGCGACCGGCGTGGGGCAGATCAAGACCGGGAGCGCCTCGCGCACCGACCGCGTCGCGAAGTACAACCAGCTGCTGCGCATCGCCGAGGAGCTGGGCGACACGGCGTACTACCCCGGTCGCCATCTGTACGGATTGTGACGCGCGCCCGGCTGATCGGGATCGCCGCGGCGGTGGTGCTCGCGGGATTGGCCTTTCAGGCGGGGGAGTACGGCATGCTCGACTGGCTCAAGCTGCGGAGCCAGCTCGCGGAAGAGCGCCGGGCCGTGCGGGACCTCGAGCGACAGCTCGATTCGTTGCAGCGCCTGGCGCACGCGCTCGAAACCGACCCCGCCGCCCAGGAGCGTGCGGCGCGCGAACAGTTCGGCATGATCCGGAAAGGTGAGCTGCTGTATCGGCTCGTGCCGCGGGCGGACGTCGAGAGCGAGGGCGGCGCACCCGCGCCGCGGTGACGACTCCTTACCATCCTCCCACGATGACCGCCAGGCTGATCGCCTCCAGCGTCTCGCTTCCGCTCCCCACCGCCCGCACCACCGCGTCGTCCACGCGGTAGGTGAGGCGGAGCACGTACGGTCGCTGCGGCGGCCGGTACACCACGCCCGCTTCGCCTCCCTGCACGCGGCCGGCCCCTCCCACGAGATTGACCTGCGAGGACAGCGCGCGCCACAGCTCGACGTAGCTCGTCAGGCTCGCCGTCACGATGGGCGCGTCCACGCGGGCCCGGGCCTGCCAGAAGACCCAGCGCTCGGTGCTCGAGTCCGTGACGTACGCCCGCACGAAGGGACCGACGCTCATTTCGAGCCACGGGACGGGGCGGGCCGCAACGAGCAGCCGCCCTTCGATGAGGTCGCGCTTCACCGTCTGACCTGCGTTCTGCAGCGTGCCGCTCAGGAGGCCCACGCCCACGGCGAATTGACTGAAGACGAGGCGGCCTTCCCCTCCGAGCACCGGGCCACGTATCCGAACCGGGCCGGCCCCCCCCACCCCCGCCGGCGCCGAGTCGCTCCGCACCCATACGAACCCCGCGTCGCCGCGGAACGCGAGCGTCGGCCGGCCCTGCGAGCGGGCGACGGCGGGCGCCGCGAGCGCCACGAGGCCGATCAGGGCGACGGTCCTCATGGTGATCCCCGCCCCGCGATGGTCTCGGGTCCTGCGCGGACGACCAGTCGGATCGAGCGCAGGCGGGTGGCGTTCTCCGTCCTTACGGCCTCGAGTTTTTTCTTCCAGGTTTCGCGCAGCGATGCATTCGCGCGAACGTTGGCTTCCAGCGGGCGGGGTTTCCGCGCGAAGAAGCCGACGAATCCGGAGATGCCCACCGCCGCGCCGACCGCAAAGCGCGCTCCCGTCGCGTCCTTGCCCTGCGCCAAGAGCGACGGGAGGGCGACGGCGGCGGCTCCGACGACGAGTCCCGCCGCGAGTGACCGGAAGGCCGGGGCCCCTGAGGTGCGCTCCGGCAGCAGCGGGGGCGTCGTGAGATCCGGCGGCCAGGGGAGGGTATCCGGCGGCTCCTGCTTAACCTCGAGCAGGACCTGGCGCGCGCGCGGCCCGTCCGGCGTTGGGCTCCGCGGCGTCACCCGCAGCAGGTAGCGGCCATTATCGGCAAGCGCTCCCGCCGCCGTGCGACCGTCCCACGTCACGACGACGCTATCGGCGACAGTGCCTTTGTACAGCTCCCGCACCGGTGTCCCGTCCTCCTGTGCGAGCGTCACCGCCACGTCGGCGAGCGAGCTCGCGAGCACCCGGGCGGTGAAGAACCCCTCGAGCCGCGGCCGCAGCTCGGTGACGGGCGGCACGGCGACGGCGATCGCCCTGGTCGCCCGACGGACTTCCTGAAACAGATTCGTGACCTGGGGTGGAAAGATCAGCTCGTCCGGCCGATAGTGCGGGTTGAGCAGGACCAGCTGGCGGAACGCGGCAACGGCGGAGTCGCGTTGTCCGCGGAACAGCTCCGTCGCCGCGAGATACGAGAGCGCCCGCGCCCGGAGCGAGTCCGCGACCCCCGCGGCCGAATCGCGGCCCAGGCTCTGCTCGAGCAGCGCCGCCGCCGCATCGTACTCCAAGGCCTGGTAGTGCCGCACCCCCTGTCCCAGGAGCTCGCTCGCCGACTGGGCACGCAACACCCGCCCGCCGAGCAACAGCGACAGGGCGAGACAGACGGTGGCGCGCGTCACGGGCTATCGCTCCACGAGGGCGATGTCGGTGATGCGGAGCCGCTGCCCCGACGCCACGTCGATCACGCGGTCGTACGGCCG
>QHTS01000196.1 GCA_003220905.1 Gemmatimonadota bacterium
CGGATACGGGCCGAGCTCGTATCCGCCCTCCGCAGTCTTTCGAGCCTCCCTGATGTCCGCCTACACGTGCCACTCCCTGCGAAACGTGAATGCGTGGCTCTGGTAGTAGCTCTCCGGCGACGTGTTCGAGATAGCGACCGGGCCGGTCACCGGGTCGCGGCCGATGGCCTGATAGCACATCCGTACAAAGGTCGCGCATTGAACGGCATGCTTGTCGTCGAATATGTTCCTCCTGGCCATTCTGTGCGTGATGATGGCCCACAAGGTGCCGAACAACTCCCCCACTGGATACCGAAGATGGTCCTCGTCGTAGGCGTACTCGAGGCCCTTGGTCACGAGACGCTGTGCAAGGTCGGCCGTGAGATCCATCCCCAACACGCAGCCATGCGACACGTCGTCGAGGCACCATTTCACGATGCGGCTCTCCATCACGCCGTTTTGAACCTCCCAGTCTTTGACGCTGACTCGGAGGTCGCTTTCGAAGATGTAGACGTTGCCGTCGCGGCGGCGCTCGCCCATCAGAAACGTGTGCGACCATTTCGACGGCCGGTGGTCCGGGGTGAGGCCGGCCTCTGCCCCTCGGATGAGCGTGCCCTTCAAGTCATCCTGCCCGATCAGGCCGACTCTCCCAGGTGCGTAGTGTTGCTCGAAGAATGTCAGTAGCGCTTGATTCATGGAGCCCTCTCTTCGAGTGTTGCATGGCGCGTCTGGTCATCGTCGCGGTGAGTTGGCTGCTCCTCGTGCCGGCGGCGGGGAGGGGGCAGGCGTGCGCCGAGCCACACTATCGCTGGAGTGAGAAGGTCGACACCACGCTGCAAACGCGCTCGCCCACACCCGTGGATATCCTCGAGATCCTGACTGGTTGGGCGCCCTTGAGCTTCACGAGCAAGGACGGGTGCGCCCTCCGCGTCGGGCGTGAGGACAGCGTATTCGTGCTCGTCAGCTGGGTCCGGCGCATCAGGCTGCACGAGGCCGACGGCGATTGGCACATCGAGCTCACCGATGCCCCTGCCACGCCCGTCAACTCCTGCATCATCGCCGAGATTCCGGCGGAGCGCTACGGCGTGGTCTACAGCCAGGCCCGCGCCGCGCTCGCTGCCCTCGTGGACACCACGCAGCTGAGTCCCCGCGGCGATCTCGTTCCGCCGGTACAGGTCCAGATCACCGGCGCCGCCTTCTTCGACGGTTTCCATCAGCAGCGTCAGGCGAGCCAACACGGCCGCTGCAACTCTTCGTCGCGAGCGCTGTGGGAGCTTCATCCCGTCTATGGAGTGAGGGCGGCCCCGGGCTAGCCCTTTCTTGGTGAAGCGGTTACTCTCTCGTCGGCGAGATGTCACCGGCGACCCGCTACATCATCCAGGTGGACCGACCCGGCGAACGGGTCGACATGACAACGATCCGCACGCTGCTCGACGGCGTGGGGGTCACGGTGGACCCCGACTACGGCCCGGTCCCGATCAATACCCAACTCGGTCGCTACGTGGTGCGCGGCTCAGCCTCGCCCGACGCACGCGCGCGCGCCGAGCAGATTCCCGGCGTGCGCTTCTTCGCCGACGCGATCCAGGAGCCCGCTTCCTAGACCTTCTTCGCCCGCTTCCGCGCCCGCGGCTTCACCCCCAACGCCTTGAGCGCCGCCGCCGCATCGATCACGCCGTAGCCCAAGTCGTAGTCCCAGCCGTCGCCCCCCAGGTCCCGCGCGGTCCGCTGTAACAGGCCCTTGAGCTGCGCCGGCGCCAATCGGCCGGTGTCAAAGCGCTGGCGGAGTGCGGCCGCCACGCCGGCGGCAACCGGACTCGCGGCCGATGTGCCGCCGTCGGTGGGGAAGATACCAGACCCCTTGAAATGGCTGAACCCTGCGAGGTCGGGTTTGCGCGAGTACAGCGCGCCGGGTCCCTGCGACGAGTAGCCCAGGCGCAGGTCCTTGACGGTGACGGCGGCGACGGTCACGACATCGGGATGGGAGTTCGCCCCGTGGATCGAGGCCCCCGGGCCCGTATCGCCGGCCCCGCACCTCCCATCGGGACAGTCGGCGCCACAGTTCCCCGCCGCGAAGAACACGTCCGCGCCCGCCGCGACGAGGGCGCCCGTGATCTGGTTGAACGGATGGTCGGGATTCGCGCTGTAGTTCTCCGGCGAGCCGATCGGTGCGTCGCTCGCGCGGTCGAACAGCCCCCAGCTGTTGTTCACGACCCATCGCCCCGGCGCGGCGTTCACCCGCTCCACCAGGTCCGCGAACGCAGCAATGGCGTCCGAGAGAAACGCCGCCCAGGTCCCCGCCTGGGACGTGAGGAGGGCGTAGTCGAAGATCTGCGCGTCGGGGGCAGCGATCCGGACGTCGTACGCCACCATGGTGCCGTGGTTCGGCGCGCTCGAGCCCGGCACGTAGCCGGGGGTCGGCGCCCAGCCGCCGGCGACCGGAATGCGCGAGCCGTCGATCCCCGTGTCGACGACGGCGACGTGGACGCCGCTGCCCGTCAGCCCCGCCCGGGAGAGCGCCGGGACGCCGAGCCCTCGAGCCACGTCCTTGGTGGCACCGATCGCGGCGTCACCGCAGTACGCGGAGGGGAACGGGGACACCGCAGGGTCGGCGAACACACCGACAATCTCGGGATGGCGGTCGTGCCGCAGCCGTTCGATTGCCGCCTCGTCGTTCACTTCCACGCGCACGGCGTAGGTGGCCGCCGGGCCGACGGCAGCATAGTTGAAGCCGCTCGCCGAGGGTGGGTCGTCCCCGCCGCCGATGCGGCGCAACACCTGGACCGGGTGGTAAGTCTCGTCGAACGTCAGGCCCGGGACCTTGACCCTGCTATCGAGGAGCGGCCCGGCCGGGCTGAACGAGCGCTTACGCCATCCTTCGTGCAGGGGCTCGTGGCTGCGGATCAACACGATGCAACGCGACATAGGCGCCTCTCATCCCTCTCTGGGATCGATCAGGGCGACGACGAGCGTGTACAGGATGAGGAGCAGGGACCCGTACACCTCGCGCCCCGGAACGAATTGGAACGGCCCGCCCAGCGCGAACACCCACACGGCGAACGCGCCGGTCGAGATGATCGCCTGGGTCGCGGGCGGCCGCCGCCCCGGCACCGCTGCTTGCTTCCACGTCCACCAGGCCGTGAGAATCAGGCCGATGCCGAAAGCGACCCAGAGGATCGTTTGCCGGGGGATGCCGCGTGCACTCGAGATCAGGCCGGTGACCGCGACCCAGGCCCCCACGATGTCCGCGGGGATGTACTTGAAGACTTTGTCGAAATAGGTGTCGACGCCGACCGGCGGGACGCCCGTGGCAGCCTGGGCCTTGGGCCAGACCACCCCAATGCGGCGGCTCATTCAGCCTCCTGACTGGTAGTCCGGGCGCACCGCTATATACCCCCATGGCCGGTGCCGGGTGTTCCGGGACCTCGACCGCGACCTCCCGTGGCGGTGTATTAAGCCGTCATGACCACGCGCATCGTGGGACTCCTGCTCGTGAGCGCCCTCATCGCCTGTCGCCGCGACAAGCCGCGGCAGGCTGACCCGAGCGGCGCTGCCCTTTCGGCTGCAGCCGCACCGCAGGACACCGCGTTCGCCGGCACGACCGCGTCGGTTCACCGAGCACGACTGATCCGGCCGGGCGTACCGCCGGCGCTGCTCCGCGCGGTCGAGACCGGCTCGGGCCCCGGCTATGATCGCGTCGTGTTCGAGTTTGCGGGCGACAGCGTGCCAGGCTACCACGTGGAATACGTGACCGCGGCGGTCCGCCGCTGCGGATCCGGAGATGCGGTGTCGGTAGCGGGCGCCGCCCGCCTGGTGGTGCGCTTCGAGCCCGCCCGGGCGCACGACGAGCGGGGCAATCCGAGCCCCCCGGAGCGGGAGCGCGCAACCAGGCTTCCCGCAGTCAAGGACATGAAGCTCGTGTGCGACTTCGAGGGACAGGTGGAGTGGGTATTGGGCGTCGCGGCCGCCGCGCCCTACCGGGTGTCGGAGACGACGGGGCCGGCGCGGTTGGTCGTGGACATACGGCACCGCCCATGACGGCGCGGCTCAAGCCGCGGCTCGGCAGTGCCGCTGAAGCGACGGCGCTCATCGCTCTCGTCGCCGCCTGCCACGGAGCGCCCGTCGAGCCTTGCCCCTCGCCGCGCGTGGCCGGGATCGCGGCCCAGCAGGCAGCGCCGGTTGCGCGGCCGTCGCCGTTCGACTCCGCGTTCGCCGCCGCCGGCGCCGAGTTTGACGTGCCGCCGGCGTTGCTCAAGGCGATCGGCTGGGTGGAGACGCGCTGGCAGATGGTCCAAGGAGCGGAGGAGTTCCCGGGCCGGGCGCCCGTGTTCGGCGTGATGGCGTTGCGCGGTGCCGCACTGGAGCGGGGCGCGGCGCTCGCGAGTGTGACGCCCGACGCGGCGCGCCGCGACCCCGTGGCGAACATCCGGGCCGCGGCAGCGTTGCTCCGCGCGTACGCGGCGGAGGCCGGTGGAGATTGGGATGCGGCCGCGGTACGGTTCAGCGGGATCGATCTTCCCGCGGGGCGCGTGGCCTACACGCGCGCCATCACGCGGGCCCAAGGTCGCGTGGGGCCGGCCGCCGCGGCGGCCGCATGCCCGCCGCCCAATCCCGGCGGCGCACCGGACTATGCGGCCGCCGTGTGGCGGGCGTCACCCAACTTCAACCAGCGACCGGCCGACCAGACGGGCACGCTCCACATGGTGATCATCCACACCTGCGAGAGCAGCTACGCGAGCTGCTGGAGCTGGCTCGTCAATCCCGTGTCACAGGCGAGCGCGCACTATGTCGTCGACGAAGAGGGTGGCGAAATCTCGCAGCTGGTGCGCGAGCCCGACCGGGCGTGGCACATCGCGGCGCTGTACGACTGCGCGCTCAACCGCCGGCACGACTGCGGGCTGAACGGCGTGCAGAGCAACGATTTCACCGTGGGGATCGAGCACGCCGGCTTCGCGTCGCAGACGTCCTTCCCGGCCTCCCAGCTCGAGGCCTCGGCGGCGCTCGTCTGCGACGTGACGCGCGACCGCGGGATCCCGCGGGACTGGCAGCACATCGTCGGCCACGGGCAGCTGCAACCCGCGGACCGCACCGACCCGGGACCCCACTGGCCATGGATCGCGTACCTGCACCGCGTGCAGGCCCGGTGCGGTGAGGTCGTGGTGGACGACTCGGCGCAATTCAACGATGCATCCGTGGCCACGGCGTCCGTCCCGGCCACGTGGACCGCCGCGGATACGACGCCCGATTACTACGGCGGCGGGTATCGCTGGGCGCCGACGCAGCCGGCCGCGACGGACGCCGCGGTGTTCTCGTTCCTGGTAACGGCGGCGGGCTCCCGGACACTCGACGCGCGCTGGACCAGCGGGACGAACCGGTCACCGCGGGCGGAGTACGCAGTGATCACGTCCGCAGGCGTCACGCTCGCGACCGTGCCCGTGGATCAGCGGACCGGCGGAGGGAGCTGG
>QHTS01000197.1 GCA_003220905.1 Gemmatimonadota bacterium
CGCACTTGCGCTGAGACGCAGACCCGCTCGCGTGCCGTCACTGAAGCGACTCACGGTGCGGTTGAAGACCTCCACGTCCTTGGGCTCGAGGGCCCGCAGCTGGGCGGCTTCGAGACTGGTTTCTGGAGGCGAAGTCGCCTTTTGGGTACAATTCCTCTCACCATGACCAAGAACCCGAAGTATCCCGCGGCCGCCATCCCCTACCTGATGATTCGCGGAGCGGCGAGTGCCATCGACTTCTACAAGAAGGCGTTCGGCGCCAAGGAGACGATGCGGTTTCCGGGTCCCGGCGGGACCGTCGGGCACGCGGAGATCCGGATCGAAGGCGGTCCGGTCTATCTTACCGACGAGGGTCCGGGAGCCGGGTTGCACAGCCCGCAGCAGCTCGGCGGCACGCCCGTGAGCGTGTGCATATATGTCAAGGACGTGGACGAGTTCGCCCGGCGGGCCGAAAAAGCCGGTGCCACAGTGCTGCGGCCGCTGGCCGACCAGTTCTACGGCGAGCGCACCGTGAGCCTCCAGGATCCGTTCGGTCACGTCTGGCATTTCAGCACCGTCAAGGAGAAGCTCACCGTCGAACAGATGATGCAGCGGATGCCACAGTAGGCGGTGCTGTCGCGAGCCGGTCTTTCCATCACTGTCTACGGTGGCGCCCCCGGAGAGATCGGGGGAAACCGGATCCTCGTCGAATCGGCCGCCCGGCGCTGGCTGCTCGATTTCGGCATGCGGTTCGGGCCCACCGGGAAGTTCTTCGAGGAGTTCGTGCAGCCCCGCGGCGCCACGCTCGGCCTGCGCGACTACCTCCGCATGGGTTTGATTCCTCCCCTCGAGGGCCTGTACCGCGACGATCTGTCTGCGCACGACTCGGGTCTTTGGGCTCGCTATCGCAATCAGACGCACTATCGCACCGTCGACCACGTGGACGGGGTGCTGCTCTCGCACGGGCACGTGGACCACGTTGGCTCGATCGGTTTCCTGCGCGAAGACATTCCGGTGTACACCGGCCTGACGACGGCCATGATCTCGAAGTGTCTCCAGGACCCCAAGCCGACGGGTGTGGACGGCGAGTTCAACTACCTCGTGCCCCGGGCGGCGAAGGGAGACGTGCTCGAAGTGGTGCGGGGCCCGCGGGTCCAGCGCAAGCATTACATCGCCACGGACGGCACCGACGTGACGGATCCCGCCGGCGCCATCGAGAAACTGGCGGGCTTCTGGGGCTGGGTGCCGGGGGAGCGAACTACGATCCAATCGGCGCCGCTCGAGCTCTTGGACCAGCGGCGTCTGAGTGACCTCGGCCTCAAGTTCTGGCGGGTGGATCATTCGATCCCCGGGTCGGCCGCGTGGGGGATCGAGACGCCGATCGGGTGGGTGATCTACAGCGGCGATCTCCGGATGCACGGCCATTCCAGGCAGCGGACCGAGAAGTTCGTGAAAGAGGCCGCCGCCTTGAAGCCGGCCTTGCTGATCATCGAGGGGACACGCGTAGACCAGAGCGATCCGGTGACCGAGCCGGATGTCCACCAGGCGGCGGACGAGGTGGTGCGCCAGGCCGGCGGTGTGGTGATCGCCGACTTCACGGCGCGCAATATCGAGCGGCTACGGACCTTTCGCGACATCGCGACGGCGCGGGGCCGGCGGCTCGTAGTGACCACCAAGGACGCCTACATGTTGGAGCACCTCCACGTGCTCGACCCCAACATTCCGCACCCCGCCTCCGAGGGCCTCGCAATTCTCGACGAGCCGCAGGGCACGGTGCCCAGCTGGGAGAAGGACGTACGCCAGCGCTTCGCGGGAAACTTTGTGAGCGCGGCCAGTATCCGGCAGCAGCCCGGCGCGTACATCCTGTGTCTCTCGTATTGGGACATCACGAACCTGGTCGACCTCGAGCCGGCGGGTGGGACATACATTTACTCGAGCTCCGAGGCGCACAGCGAGGAGCAGGAAATCGATGCCAGGCGGCTCACCAACTGGCTGGATCATTTCGGACTGCGGAAGGTGGGCGGGCTGCCGGGCGCCGAGCAGGGGCCGTATCACGCGTCGGGGCACATCGATGGGCCGGCGTTGCAGGGATTGATCGAGGACATCGGGGCGGAGCGCATCCTGCCGGTGCATACCGAGCATCCGGAGTGGTTCGAGACGCGTTGGAAGAAAAAAGTGGTGAGGGTGGAGGAAGGCGTTCCCGTGACACTGTGAGGAGGAGGAGCGTGGGTCATGCGGGCTAGAGTGATCGCCGTCGGAGCCGCCCTGTTCGCCTGTAAGGGAGCAGAGCGGGAAGTGCCACGGCCACCGGCTAAGGTGGCGAGCGTACAGGTGGTGGACCTGATCCCGGTCTCGCTGAGCGGGGAGACCTGGCAGGACGCCGAACCGTTCCTGGCGCTGTACGCCTCCAACCCGAAGCTCATGGCGGCCTCCGC
>QHTS01000198.1 GCA_003220905.1 Gemmatimonadota bacterium
GAGGTCCAGGACGTGGCGGACGTGGTCGCCGACTCGCTCAAGATGGCCCGGCGCGCGACCGAGCTCGACGCCCCGGTGCTCGTCATCTGCGGCGTGCACTTCATGGCCGAGACGGCGTCGATCGCGAACCCCGACAAGAAAGTGCTCATCCCCGACCCGGGCGCAGGGTGCTCGCTCGCCGACACGATCCGGCCCGAGGACGTGCGGGCCTGGCGGGCCACCCATCCCGATGGTCTCGTCGTCGCCTACGTGAACTGCAGCGCGGCGGTGAAGGCCGAGGCGGACTACTGCTGCACCTCCGGGAACGCCGTGGCGGTCGTCCAGGCGCTGCCCCCCGACGTCCCCGTACTGTTCGTGCCCGACTTCTTCCTCGGCAGCCACGTGCGGCGCATCACGGGGCGCGCGCTCGACGTGTGGATGGGGGAGTGTCACGTGCACGCGGCGCTCGGGCCCGCGGACGTGGCGGCCAAGCGCCGCGAGCATCCGGACGCCGAGTTCCTGGTCCATCCCGAGTGCGGCTGCGTCACGAGCGCGATGTACTATGCGGCGGCGGACGGTGATGTGGCCGCCGGCCGCACGCGCATCGTGTCGACCGAGCAGATGATGCAGCGGGCGCGCACCTCGCCGGCCCGACGCTTCGTGGTGGCGACGGAGACGGGGGTGCTGTACCGGCTGCGCCGCGAGAATCCTGCCAAGGAGTTCCACGCGCTCGCGGATTCGGCGGAGTGCCGCTTCATGAAGCTGATCACACTCGAGAAGCTGCGCGATTCGTTGCGCGACCTGAAGCACGAGGTCACCGTTCCCGCGGGAGTAGCCGGGCGCGCGCGGCGTGCGATCGATCGGATGCTGGCGATTGGCTGAGCCGCTCGGCTCGGAAGAGGTGCGGCGCGCCCTGGAGGAGGACCGCGCTGCCGACGACGTGACCACCCGGCTGCTCGGCGCGGCGACGCGGCGCACCGCGTGCGCGCATTTCGTGGCCGAAGGCCCGTTCGTCGTCGCGGGACTCCCGATCGTCGCGCGGGTGTATGCGGAGCTCGACCCCGAGGCGCGCGTCGAGGCGCTGTGCGGCGAAGGGGAGTGGGTAGGGCCCGACGCTGTCCTCGCGCGTGTGCGAGCGACCGCCGGGACGCTGCTCTCGGGCGAGCGGGTCGCTCTCAACTTTTTGCAGCGCCTCTCGGGCGTTGCGACGCTGACCCGCCGGGCGGTGGAGGCGGTGGCGGGGACCGGAGCCCGGATCACCCACACGCGCAAGACCACCCCGGGGCTGCGCGCGCTCGAGAGCTACGCCGTCACCGTCGGGGGCGGCGTCGAAAATCGCCGGTCGCTCGCCGAAGCGGTCCTCTGGAAGGACAATCACTGGGCACTGCTCGGACCGGGCGGTCTTGCCGCGGCGCTCGCCGGCGCGCCGCCCGGCGCGGCGGTCGTCGTCGAGGTGGAGGACGATGCGCAGCTCGAACAGGCGCTCGCGGCCGGAGTGCGCCACATCCTCGCCGACAACCAGGCACCCGAGCGCGTGGCGGCGTGGGTGCGGCGGGCGGGCCCGGGCGTCACCGTGCAGGCGTCGGGCGGCATCATGCCCGAGAGCGCGCGCGCCTACGCGGAAGCGGGGGCCGGACTTATCTCCATCGGCACCCTGACCCACTCGGCGCCGGCCGCGCCGATCCGGTGCGACATCCTCGCGGGCTCCCCGGCGAGGCGCTGACCTCAGGTCGGGCCCTACTCCCGCACCCGCACCGCGTCGGCCACGACCACCGTGCCGCTGGCGTCGCGGCGCAGCAGCGCCACCCGATTCCACCCCGCCGGGAACGTCCACGTCCCGAGCGCGTGCCAGCTCCCTCCGCCGGTCCGCTGATCCACGGGCACGGTCGCGAGCGTGACCCCTGCGGACGTGATCACTGCGTACTCCGCCCGCGGTGACCGGTTCGTCCCGCTGGTCCAGCGCGCGTCGATCGTCCGCGAGCCCGCGGCCGTCACCAGGAACGAGAACACCGCGGCGTCCGTCGCGGCCGGCTGCGTCGGTGCCCAGCGATACCCGCCGCCGTAGTAATCGGGCGTCGTGTCCGCGGCGGTCCACGTGGCCGGGACCGACGCTGTGGCCACGGATGCATCGTTGAATTGCGCCGAGTCGTCCACTACGACCTCACCGCACCGGGCCTGTACGCGGTGCAGGTACGCGATCCACGGCCAGTTGGGTCCCGGGTCGGTGCGGTTCGCGGGTTGCAGCTGCCCGTGGCCGACGATGTGCTGCCAGTCCCGCGGGATCCCGCGGTCGCGCGTCACGTCGCATACGAGCGCCGCCGAGGCCTCGAGCTGGGAGGCCGGGAAGGACGTCTGCGACGCGAAGCCGGCGTGCTCGATCCCCACGGTGAAATCGTTGCCCTGCACGCCATTCAGCCCGCAGTCGTGCCGGCGGTTGAGCGCGCAGTCGTACAGCGCCGCGATGTGCCACGCCCGGTCGGGCTCGCGCACCAGCTGCGAGATTTCGCCACCGTCTTCGTCGACGACATAATGCGCGCTCGCCTCCGACACGGGATTGACGAGCCAGCTCCAGCAGCTCGCGTAGTTGCTCTCGCAGGTGTGGATGATCACCATGTGGAGCGTGCCCGTCTGGTCGGCCGGTCGCTGGTTGAAGTTGGGTGACGCCCGCCACACCGCGGCCGCATAGTCCGGTGCGCCGCCGGGATTGGGCGGGCACCCGGCCGCGGCGGCGGCCGGCCCCGCGCGACCTTGCGCCCGCGTGATGGCGCGCGTGTAGGCCACGCGCCCCGCGGGAAGGTCGATCCCGCTGAACCGTGCCGCGGCCGCATCCCAATCTCCACCGGCCTCCGCCGCGTACGCGCGGAGCAACGCTGCCGCGGCCCGGATGTTCGCCACAGGGTCGCGGCGCGCCGCGTCGGGCGTTACCCCCGCGAGCGCCGCACCCCGCTCCAGTGCGG
>QHTS01000199.1 GCA_003220905.1 Gemmatimonadota bacterium
CTCGAGCGCCGCGTCCACGGCGGCCGGCGGGTGCTGCTTCTTCACGAGGCGGCGCTGCAGATCCAGCCGGGCGTGCGCCCGCCGGGCGAGCGCCCGAAGGGCCGCTCGCTCGGCAGCCTCTACATCGGCGAGCTCGCGCAGCCGGTCCAGCACCGCCGGCGCGAGCTCCGCCCCGAGCTGGAGGCTCAGGGGCTCGAGCGCTGCGAGGGGGAGGGACGCAAATCGCCCCCGATCCACCTCGACCAGCCGATAGCCCGGCTGGCGTGGATCGGGGGCGAGCGCAGTGAGGGTCGGCACTCACTCCTCGGGGGCAGAGGCCTCCTCGTCGGCCGCCACCGCGACGGGCTTCACCCCGAGGTGCTCCTTCACCTTCGCTTCGACCTCGACGGCGAGGTCCGGGTGGTCCTTCAGATACAGCTTCGCGTTCTCGCGGCCCTGTCCGATCCGCTCCTTGCCGTACGCGTACCAGGCACCGGATTTCTCGATGATCCCCGCTTCCGCCGCGATGTCCACCAGGAGCGACTCGTGGCTGATCCCCTCGTCGAACATGATGTCGAACTCGGCCTGGCGGAACGGCGGGGCCACTTTGTTCTTCACCACTTTGACGCGGACGTGGTTGCCGATTACCACTTCCCGCTCTTTCACCGGACCGATGCGCCGCATGTCGAGCCGGACCGACGCGTAGAACTTGAGCGCCCGCCCACCCGTGGTCGTCTCGGGGTTGCCGAACATGATCCCGATCTTCTCGCGCAGCTGGTTGATGAAGATCACCGACGTGCGGGAACGGTTGATTGCCCCCGCCAGCTTGCGCAGCGCCTGGCTCATCAGTCGCGCCTGCAGACCCGGGAGCGAGTCCCCCATGTCGCCCTCGATCTCCGCCTTCGGGACGAGGGCCGCCACGGAGTCCACCACCACCACGTCCACCGCCCCGGACCGCACCAGGATCTCCGTGATCTCGAGTCCCTGCTCCCCCGTGTCCGGCTGGGAGACCAGCAGGTTGTCGATGTCTACGCCCAGCTTCTTTGCGTACTCGACGTCGAGCGCGTGCTCGGCATCGATGTATGCGGCCGCCCCGCCCAGGCGCTGGGCGTTCGCCACCACGTGCAGCGCCAGCGTGGTCTTGCCGCTCGACTCGGGGCCGAAGATCTCCGTCACCCGCCCCCGCGGGATGCCACCGATCCCGATCGCCGCGTCGAGGTTGATCGCGCCCGTCGGGATGATCTCCACCCGCACCCGCGGCGAATCGGCCCCCATCCGCATGATGGCGCCCTTGCCGCAGGTCTTCTCGATCTGCGTGATAGCGAGGTTGAGGGCCTTTCGGCGCTCGTCGGAGAGCTGCGGGACTTCCTTGTCCGCCGCCATGAGTGTCCTCGACATGGGTTGGGAGCCTCGTTTGGTGAGGCCCGAATATACACCGAAGCCCCGGTTATCGCCACCCGGGGCGGAACGCGTCTGCCAGGTGCTCCAGCTTGCTGTCCACGATCGCGATGCAGTCGAACCGGTAGATGTCCGCCGGCTTCCCGAAGCGATCCACCCAGACCCGCGCGGCCTTCACGAGCTCGCGCCGCTTCGCCCCCGTCACCGCTTCGAGCGGGCTCCCAAACGCCTTGTCCCGCCGAGTCTTCACCTCCACGAAGGTCACCAGGTCGCCCTGCCGCGCGATCAGGTCGATCTCCGTGTGCCCTACCCGAAACCGATGCGCGACAATGTTGCATCCGCGCGACAGGAGGTATCGGATGGCCTGCTCCTCGCCGGCAATCCCGCGCCGGTGGCGCTCGTCCTTCCAGTCGGCCGGGTCGCTCCTCAGCCCGCTCTTCACGCCTGCAACCTAACAGCTTAGCGCGCGAACCGCGAAACCAAATCATTGCGCGGTGTGCACGTTTTTTGCCGATGGGCCATTCGATGTCCACCAAACCGAGGAGCCTCCGCGTGGCCGTGCTGAGTTGCGGCGACTTGGGGGACGCAGTCGCGCGGGAGCTGGGCCGCGTACCGGGCGTGGGACGCGTAGCGCTCGTGACGGCGCCGTACGTCCGCAAGCCGCTGAGCCTGGTCGCCAAGATGCGCCACGTCTACCGCGCGCAGGGGCCGACGGGGCTCCTCGCCGTGCTGGCGGCGAAGCTACGGGGCACCCACGCGCCGCCCCCTCACGACACCAACGGGGGTGTGGCGAGCGGCGTCGAGCGCCACCACTTCTCCGATTTCCACGATCCCGACTGCCTGGCGACCCTGCGGGCCTTCGCACCGGATCTGGGAGTCGTGGCGGGAACCTACATCCTCAAGGAAACCGTGTTCTCCATTCCCCGGCTCGGCTCGATCAACCTCCACAGCGGCAAGGCGCCGGAGTACCGCGGGGCCGCGCCCGCGTTCTGGGAGCTCTACAACGGCGAGCGGGAAGTGGGTATCACCATTCACCGCGTCGCCACCGCGCTCGACGCCGGCGACATCCTGCTCCAGGAGACGTTCCCACTCGATCCGGCCCCGGTGGAAGACCCGCTCGGCTACCTCGAGCGCTACCGCCGGGAGGTGCTCCGCCCGAACGGCGTCCGCCTGCTCGCGCAGACAGTGGCCCAAATCGCGACCGGCCGCGTCAGCGAGCGACCGCAGGACCCGGCTCGGGCTCAGACCTACCGCACCCCCGACTACCGGGCCATCCGCGAGCTGCGGCGTCGCGTCGCGGCTCGCCGGCTCGAGCGGGCAGGGGTGGGAGTGGGGACGGGGCTGGGGGAGGCCTCGTGAAGCGGCGGCTCAAGGCGTTGCTCGGTCTGCTGTGCTACCGCAGCGGACTGTACCGGCTGTTCTTCCGGGACAAGGCGATCATCGCCCTGTTTCATCGCGTGGACGACCGGCTCGCCGGCAATCCGATCAGCTGCACGGCAGCCGAATTCCGGGCGTTCTGTGATTTCTTCGACCGGTACTTCCGCGTGGTCTCGCTCCAGACGCTGCTGAGCAAGCTGGGGCGGGGCGAGGATGTAAGCGGTCATCTCGTGATCACCTTCGATGACGGGTACCGCGACAACCTCGAGACCGCCGCCGTCGAGCTCGAGCGGCGGCGGTTGCCGGCGTGCTTCTTCGTCGCCACCGAATTCATCGGCTCGAGCCGCGTGCCACCGTGGGACGCGGAGCTGGGGATCGCGTCGCGCTGGATGAGCTGGGACGATGTGCGCACCCTGAGCGAGCGGGGATTCGAGGTCGGGGCCCACACGATGAACCACGTGGATTTGGGTGTCGTGCAGGGAGACGACGCCGTGCGGGAGATCATGGGCTCGCGGCGTCGCCTGGGCCAGGAGCTCGGCGCGGAGACGCCGTTCTTCAGCTACCCGTTCGGGCGGCCCCACCAGATCACGCCGGGCAATCGCGTGGCCGTGCGCGAAGCCGGGTTCAGCTGCTGCCTGTCGGCGTATGGCGGCACCGTGAGCTCCCAGGGCGACCCATTCGACCTGAAGCGCATTCCCGTGTCGCCGTGGTTTCTCTCGCCGTATCAGTTCGGGTTCGAAGCGATGCTGACGAGAGACTGATCACGCCGGTCCGCACAGCTCGTCCAGCTCCTCGAGTCCCGCCAGCACGTCTCTCGGCTTGGACCCGTTCGCGGGTCCGAGGATCCCGGCCAGCTCGAGCTGATCGATGATCCGGGCGGCTCGCCCGTACCCGATGCTCATGCGCCGCTGCAGCAGCGAGGTCGAGCCGAGCTGGTTCTGGATGCAGACCTCGGCGGCCTGGCGAAACAGCGAATCACGCTCCCCTGCTCCCTGCTCCCCGCTCCCCCCTCCCTCTTCCGCAGCCTTCTCCGCTTCCTCCAGCGCCGTGACCTGCTCGTCGATGCTCGTGCCCGCCGGCATCGCCACCTTCGGGGCGTGCGCCTTGTACCACTCCATGAGCCGCTCGGTCTCGTCGGTCGAGATGAAAGCCCCCTGCACGCGCAACAGATCGCTCTTGCCGGGCGGGAGGAACAGCATGTCGCCGTTGCCGAGCAGCGTTTCGGCGCCGTTCTGGTCGAGGATGGTGCGGCTGTCCACTTTGGCGGAGACCCGAAACGCGATGCGGCACGGGAAGTTCGCCTTGATCAGACCCGTGATGACGTTCACCGACGGCCGCTGGGTGGCGAGCACCAGGTGGATCCCGATGGCGCGGGCCTTCTGCGCCAGGGTCGCGAGCGGCGTTTCGATCTCGCCTTGCACCGTCAGCATCAGATCCGCGAGCTCGTCGACGATCAAGACGATGTAGGGGAGGATGCCGTCGGTGTACTCGCCGTCGAACGGCAGCTCCTTTTGGATCCCGACTTGCGTCGCCAGGGTTTCCCGCGGACCCTTGAGTGGCTTCTTCTCCTCGACCTTCCGGTTCAAGTCCGCGATGTTGCGGGCGTGATTGGCGTGCAGCAGCCGGTAGCGCCGCTCCATTTCCCATCCCGCCCACTTGAGCACGCTCGCCGCTTTGTGGTGGTTCGTCACCACCGGCAGCCCGAGGTGCGGCAGGGCCGCGTACATCGAGAGCTCGACCATCTTGGGATCGATCATCAGCAGCTTGAGCTTCTCAGGTGGGTGCGTGTAGATCAGGCTCGTGATAACGGTGTTGATGCAGACCGACTTCCCGGACCCCGTGACGCCGGCGATCAGGAGGTGCGGCATCTTGGCCAGATCCGCGACCACGGGATCGCCTTCGAGGTTCTTGCCGAGGGCGATCGCGAGGGCCCGCGTCGGGCGATGATACTCGGCGCCCTCGATCAGCTCGCGCACGTGCACCATACGCGGCATGGGGTTCGGGACTTCGATGCCGACGGCGGCCTTCCCCGGGATCGGCGCCACGATGCGGAGCGAGGGGGCGCGCATCGCGAGCGCCAGGTCGTCGGCGAGGGCCGCGATGCGGCCCACTTTCACTCCCGGACCGGGCGCCACTTCGTACTGCGTCACCACCGGTCCGACCGTGCGACCGGCGATCGAGCCTTCGACCCGGAAGGTCTGCAGCGTCTCGATCAGCTTCCGCCCCATTTGCTCGATCTGCGCGAGCCCGGCGTCGCCGTCTTCGGGCGGAGCGGGATGCAGTAATTCGATCGGCGGGATGAGCACGCCGGCAGGGACGAGCTGCGGGATGCGAGATGCGGGAGGCGTGGCTTTGGTTTTGCGGGCCTTCGCCTCCTTCAGCGCCGCGACCCTTCGGTCCCGCTCCTCATCAGCAGCGACGGGCTGCGGCTTCTCTTGCTTCGTCGCGTCTCGCATCCCGCTTCCCGCATCTCGCATCCCGCCCTTCGCATCCCGTTTCCCGATTCCCGTTTCCCGCGTTCGCAGCGCGACCAGCGGATGCCAGCCGACGGTGAGGATCCCCAGCGCCGAGAGCGCAAACAGGCCGACCAGCGTCCCGCCCGCCGTCCCGACCGCCTGATGCACGCCGTGGGCGAGCATGGCGGGCGCGGAAAGCTCGCGCCCGTCACGGTGCCGATCCCATAAGGAAGGAGCAAGACCAGCCCCGCGCCCAGCGCAGCCGCCCGCCCGGCGGACAGGCTCCCGAGACGCTCGAACGCCGCCAGCGCCCAACCGATGCCGAGGACGGGCAGCAGCACCGAGCCCACCCCCAGCACACGCCACAGGCGCGAGCCGATCTGGTCGCCCCAGCTGCCGGTGATGGGCAGCCGCAGCAGGGTGAGTCCGAGGAACAGCCCGACCGCGAGGGCGCCGATGCCGATCAGCTCCTGGCGCGCCTTGCGGTTCATGTGATGCGGCGGTCCGCGTACACG
>QHTS01000027.1 GCA_003220905.1 Gemmatimonadota bacterium
GAAGTGCGACAGCTCCTGCACCTGCACGCCGACGTCGGACGCGCGGCGAGCAACGGCGGTTGCCGCTCGGCCCAAGCTAGCAGCGCGAGGCGCCGAGGCAGCACCATGGCGACACCGAACGGACACGAACAGCCGCCTTGGCGGCGGATAGCCCGGGTCCTCGACCGCAACGACATCGCCCGGCGCGACGAGCACGCGCGCCACGACATCGAGCCCCTGCTGGGTGCCGCTCGTGATCCGCCATCAACCTGCGCCACGCCTTGTGAGGGAACAGCGAGGGGTCGGGCAGACCGGTGCGGAAGTCGAATTGCGCCGGACGATCGAACGCCGTGGGTATGGAGATCGCGTCCCACCCCCCCCCTTCAGTCTTGTACCTCAAGGCGACCTAACCCACCTGGAGCCGGCGAAGGCGCCTGGCGGGCGAACCCGGCGTGTCGATTGCAGGGCCCCTCGCTCGTCGTGTAGGGAAAGCCGGAGCGCTAACCCGGCCCCGAACCGGAACCCATTGGGAGACATGGCGATGCCGCGATTCATGATGCTGGTGATCCCGAAGGTGTACGAGAATGCGTCGGCGGACTTCATGCCGCCGGCCGAGCTCGTCGCCAAGATGACGCAGTACAACGAGTCCCTGACCAAGGCCGGCGTCCTGCTCGGGCTCGACGGGCTCCAGCCGCCCCCCAACGGGGCCCGCGTACGCTTCTCGGGTGGCAAGCCCAAGGTCACCGATGGGCCGTTCGCCGAGGCCAAAGAGCTGCTCGGCGGATACTGGATGATCCAGGTGAAGTCGAAGGAAGAGGCGGTCGAATGGGCGAAACGCGCGCCCATGTTGGAGGGCGACATCATCGAGGTACGCCAGGTGCAAGAGCTGTCGGACTTCCCGCCCGACGTCCAGAAGGCCGCGGGGAGGTAGGCCATGCGATTCCTTTCGATCGTGAAGTCCGCCGAGAACCAGGGGCCTCCGCCACAGGCGCTCCTGGACGCCATGGCCAAGCTCACCGAGGACTCCCTCCGGGATGGCTCGCTGGTCCAGACGGGAGGACTCTCCGCCAGCTCGACGGGCGCACGCCTCCGGGTGTCAGGAGGGAAGCTGACGGTGACCGACGGGCCCTTCGCCGAGGCCAAGGAGGTCGTCGGCGGTTATGCCGTGCTCGAGGCGAAGTCGCGAGAAGAGGCGCTCGAGGCTGCGCGGCGATTCATGCGACTGCACCAGCAGCACTGGCCAGGGTGGGAAGGGGAGTGCGAGATTCGTCAGGTGTGGTTCCTGGCCCCATGACGGGGCGCGTCATGAAAGGAGCGCGTCATGAGCGGTGTACGGGTACTGGTCGGCACGCGAAAGGGAGCCTTCATCCTGACAGCGGACGGCAAGCGCAAGCAGTGGGACGTGAGCGGCCCGCACTTCGCCGGCTGGGAGATTTATCACGTGAAGGGATCCTCCGCCGATCCCAACCGCCTCTACGCGTCGCAGTCGAGCGGGTGGTTCGGACAGGTCATCCAGCGCTCGTGCGACGGCGGCAAGACGTGGGAGACGCCCGGCGGTGGAATGACGAAGACGCCGGACGGCATGCCGGCCGGCGAGAGCAACAAGTTCGTCTACGACGCCTCTCCGGACACCGGCAAACCCCTCACCACGCACCAGTGGTACGACGGCACGCAGCACCCCTGGGAGTTCAAGCGCGTCTGGCACCTCGAGCCGTCACTCACGGATCCCGACACGGTGTACGCCGGGGTGGAGGACGCGGGCCTGTTTCGCACGAGTGACGGCGGCACGACGTGGCAGGAGCTCGCCGGCCTGCGCGGCCACGGCACGGGGCCCAAGTGGCAGCCCGGTGCCGGCGGGATGTGCCTCCATACGATCCTGCTCGACCCGAGCAACCCCCGGCGGATGCACGTGGCCATCTCGGCCGCGGGTGCTTTCCCTTCGGACGACGGTGGCACGACCTGGAAGCCAATCAACCAGGGCCTGCGCTCGCAGTACATTCCCGACCCGACGGCCGAGGTGGGCCACTGCGTCCACCGCATCGCGCTGCACCGGTCGCGCCCGAAGGTGCTCTTCATGCAGAAGCACTGGGACGTCATGCGCTCGGACGACGCGGGCGAGTCGTGGCGCGAGATCAGCGGGAACCTGCCGACCGACTTCGGGTTCGTGATCGACGTGCACGCGCACGAGCCGGACACCATCTACGTCGTCCCGATCAAGAGCGACTCGGAGCACTATCCGCCCGAGGGGAAGCTGCGCGTGTATCGCAGCCGCACGGGTGGCAACGAGTGGGAAGCGCTCACGAAGGGCCTGCCGCAGCGCGATTGTTACGTCAACGTGCTGCGCGACGCGATGGCCGTCGACTCCCTCGATGCGTGCGGTGTGTATTTCGGCACCACGGGCGGGCAGGTGTATCTGTCGGCCGATGCCGGAGACAGTTGGACGCCCATTGTCCGAGATCTCCCGGCCGTGCTGTCCGTTGAGGTCCAGACGCTGCCGTGATCCGCGTCGTGCTCCCGCCGCACCTGCGGATGCTGGCGCACGTGCGCGGCGAGGTGATGCTCGACGTCCCCGGCCAGGTGACGCGGGCGTCGGTCCTCGCCGCCCTCGAAGCGCAGTATCCGATGCTGCGCGGGACGATCCGCGACCACGTCACCGAGCAGCGCCGCCCGTTCCTGCGGTTCTTTGCCTGCGAGCGGGATCTGACGCACGAGCCGCCGGACGCTCCGCTGCCCGCCGCGGTCGTTGCGGGGGCGGAGCCCTTTGTCGTCTTGGGAGCCATTGCCGGCGGGTAGTCCTCACCCCTGACCCTCTCTCGCGCCGGTCTTCACCCCCTGTCCCCCTCTCCCTTCGGGAGAGGGGGAACGTTATAACTCCCCCCTCTCCGAAACGGAGAGGTCGATTTCGCCGCCCCTCGCTCGTCGTGTAGCTAGACAACCACGAGGAGAGATGACAATGCGATTCATGATCCTGGTGAAAGCCAACAAAGACTCCGAAGCGGGTGTCCTCCCGAAGGAGAGGGCCCTGTCCGCGATGGGGAAGTTCAACGAAGAGCTGGCGAAAGCCGGCGTGCTGCTCGCGGCCGAGGGGCTCCAGGCGAGCTCCAAAGGCGCGCGTGTCCGATTCTCGGGAAGCAAACGGACCGTGATCGACGGACCGTTCGCCGAGACGAAGGAGCTGATCGCCGG
>QHTS01000200.1 GCA_003220905.1 Gemmatimonadota bacterium
AGGCCGGTCCAGCGCTTCCACTCTTCCCCCAGGTCGTAGCGATGAGGGTAGGCGTGTCGCGCCGCCAAGAGCAGCGCCGCGTCGCCGATCACCAGGACGGCCTCGTGCGGCAAGTGCGCCAGGCCGTCGAGATCGGCCGCCTCCGCCCGCGCCTGGGCGAAGTGGGGCCGCACCTTCCAGACGTCGTGACACAGCAGCTCCAGCAGGCCGACCGCCGTCCGCGACGAGGCCGTGAGCAGCACGGTCCGATCATTCAGCTGTCCGACCGGCTGCCGGCTGAAGAGCGCCACACTCCGCACCGGACCGTCGCACGAAATCGCGAGGTCGGGGAGCAGGACGTAGTCGCGCGCGTTGCGGGCGTATTCGACAGCGCTGACCACGGAGAGGTCCAGCTCGCCAGCCGCGAGCAGATCGTTGAGTTCCGACGGCGTGCCGGTCACGAGCTCCGCGGCGAGCGGTGTGGCCCCGCGGTCGATCGCTCCATAGACCGGGTAGCAGTTGATGTAGCCGATGCGGCCCAATCGCATGCGACTCGCCTTCCTCGCCACCCCGGGCTCGCGCCCGGGGTCAGTAAGAGTCCTACTCCGCGCTCTCGATTCCCTGTAGCACGGGCAGGGTTCGCTGACCCCGGGCGCGAGCCCGGGGACGCTGGGAGATTTGGAACGTCGGCCCTTCCGGCCCTGCCGCCCGCGCGACGTCCGGTCCGGGCACCCAGTCCTCGAACGTGCGCACCGTCCGGTAGAGCGAGTCACGCTCGACCGGCTCCTTCCCCGCCCCCCGGATCAGCCCGACGATCTGATCGTACGACAACCACATCGGCGTCCCGGCGCCCGCCTCGTGGTAGACGCGCTCGAACACCACCGTGCCCTCGAGGTCGTCGCAGCCGAAGCTGAGCGCGACCTGGGAGATGAACGGGGTCACCATGGGCCAGTGGGTCTTCACATGCGGAATGTTGTCGAGCACCAGCCGACCCACGGCGATGTTCTTGAGATCGTCGAAGCCCGACGTCGCGGTTCCGGTGCGGCCGAGCGCCTCGCCCAGCTCGTTGTGGTCGGGGTGGTACGCGAGCGGGATGTAGGTGAGGAAGCCGCCCGTTTCGTCCTGGAGCGCGCGCAGCGCGAGCAGGTGGTCCACGCGGTCCGCCATGGTCTCGACGTGTCCGTACAGCATGGTGCAGTTCGAGGGGAGGCCGAGCCGGTGGGCTGCGCGATGCACCGCCAGCCATTCCTCGCCGGTGAGCTTCTTGTCGGCGATCGTGGCGCGCGCGGCGGGACTGAACACCTCGGCGCCGCCGCCCGGGAGGCTCGTGACGCCGGCATCCTTCAGCGCGAGCAGGACGTCGCTGACCGACAGCTGCTCGATGCGCGCGAGGTGCGCGACCTCGACCGCCGTGAGCGCCTTGATGTGCACGTCCGGGTGGCGCGCCTTGAGGCCGCGGAACATGTCGACGTAGTACGCGAGCCGGAGCTTGGGATGCAACCCTCCCACGATGTGGAACTCGCGCGTCGGGTTGTCGCGCGCGGCGTCCGCCTCGGCGAAGACCTCGTCGAGGCTCCGCGTGTACGCGCCTGCCTCCTGCGGCATGCGCGCGAAGGAGCAGAAGACGCACGTGTTGCGCAGCACGCACACGTTCGTGGGGTTGATGTGCTGGTTCGCGGCGAAGCACACGCGGTCGCCGTTGCGCCGGCGGTTCGCCTGGTCGGCGAGCCGCCCGATGGTGAGCAGATCGTTCGAGTGGAACAGCGCGAGCGCGTCGTCGCGCGTCAACCGCTCGCCGTGCTCGACCTTGTCCGCGAGGGGAGCGAGTGCGGACCGTCCGTCCATCACGCCGCCCGGCGGATGGCGAGCGTCACATTGTGCCCGCCGAACCCGAAGGAGTTCGAGAGCGCCACGTCCACGTGCCGCTTCACGGCCTTGTTGGGAGCCGAGTCGAGGTCGCAGGCCGGATCGGGTGTAAACTGGTTGATCGTCGGGGGGATGACGCCCGTTTGGACGACGAGGGCGCAGAGGCCTGCCTCGAAGGCGCCGGCGGCACCGAGCAGATGGCCGGTCATCGACTTGGTGGAGCCGAAGATGACCTTGCGGGCCCGGTCGCCGAACACCGCCTTCACGGCCGCCGTCTCCGCGGCATCGCCGTGCGGCGTCGACGTCCCGTGGGCGTTGATGTAGCCGACTTGGTCGGGCTGGAGGCCCCCATCGCGCATGGCGAGGCGCATCGCCTCCTGGGCTCCGGAGCCGTCGGGCGCGGGGGCGGTAATGTGGTGCGCGTCCGCGGTCTGGCCGAAGCCCACGACCTCGGCATAGATCTTCGCACCGCGGCGCCGTGCATGCTCCCACTCCTCCAGGATCAGCACGGCGGCCCCGTCGCCCATCACGAACCCGTCGCGGTCCTTGTCGAACGGGCGGCTGGCGGTGTGCGGACTGTCGTTGCGCTCCGACAGCGCCTTCATGTTCGCGAAGCTGGCGACCGCCAGCGGCGTGATGGCGGCCTCCGCGCCGCCCGCGATCATGATGTCCGCCTGATCGTGGCGGATCAGCTCGAGCGCGTCCCCCACGCTGTGCGCCGACGACGCGCAGGCCGACACCGTACAGTAGTTCGGCCCTTTGGCCCCGTAGCGCATCGAGATCAGCGCCGCGGCGACGTTGGGCATGTACATGGGGACGAAGAACGGGGACACCCGACTCGGGCCTTTCTCGAACAGGGCGCGGGCGTTCTCCTCGAACGTCTGAAGCCCGCCGGTCCCCGTGCCGACGATGGCACCGACGCGCGTCAGGTCGACCTTGTCCCAGTTGCTCGCGAGGCACGCGTCCGTCACCGCCTGCTCCGCCGCGCCGAGGGCGAACTGCGCGAACAGGTCGTAGCGGCGGATCTCCTTCTTGTCGAGGAACCGCGCCGGCTCGAAGCCCTTCACCTCGCACGCGAACTTCACGGGGCTCTGCGCCGGGTCGAACCGCGTGATCGGCCCGGCACCCGAGCGGCCCGCGACCAGGCCCTCCCAGGTGCTGTGTACATCCGTGCCCAGGGGCGTAACGAACCCGAGGCCCGTGATCGCGACTCGCCGCGTCATGCGCTTATTTCCCCATCTTCTCGTGAAGGTACTCGAGCGCCTGTCCCACCGTCCGTAGCTTCTCGGCTTCCTCGTCCGGGATGTCGATGTCGAATTCCTTCTCGAAGGCCATTACCAGCTCCACCGTGTCGAGGCTGTCCGCGCCCAGGTCCTCCATGAAGCTCGCATCGGAGGTCAGCTTGTCGCGCTCGACGCCCAGCTCCTCGACGATGATGTCTTTGACCTTCTCTTCGAGCTGCTTCATGTCCATTGCCATGGGTACCCTCGATGGAGGTGTGGGGAAACGATCACAGCACCATCCCGCCGTCGACGACCAGCACCTGACCCGTAATGTAGCTCGCGAAGTCGGACACGAGAAAGAGCACCGCTGCGGCGACATCCGACCCCTGCCCCAGCCGGCCCAGCGGAATCGCCCCGATCAGGGCTTCCCGCGCATCGCCGGTGATGGCGCGGGTGAGCTCCGTATCGATGAACCCCGGGGCCACCGCGTTCACCAGCACGTTGCGGGAGGCCAGCTCCTTGGAGACGGACTTGGTGAAACCGATCAGGCCGGCCTTGGACGCGGTGTAGTTCGCCTGCCCCTTGTTGCCGTAGATGCCTACCACGCTCGTGATGTTGACGATCCGTCCCCAGCGCCGCTTGATCATCCCCCGGGCCGCGTGTTTGGTCACGAGGAACGCGCCCTTGAGATTCGTGTCGATCACCGTATCCCAGTCGTCCTCGCCGATCCGGAACAGCAGGTTGTCGCGCGTCGTCCCGGCGTTGTTCACAACCACGTCGATCCGCCCGAAGTCCTGCTCGACCGCGGCGATCGTCGCCTCCACCTGGCCGGCGTCGCCCACGTCACATCCATAGCCGCGCGCCGCGCCGTTGGCCAACGCATGCGCGGCCGCCTGGGCCTTGGGGCCGTCGCGCCCCAGGATCGCCACCCGTGCCCCCGCGACCGCGAGGGCCTGCGCGATGGCGTGCCCGATGCCGCGGCTGCCGCCAGTCACCACGGCGACCTTCCCGGCCAGGTCGATCTTCATGCCACCTCCAGGAACGTCGCCACGTCGTCCGCGGTGCCCAGGCTGGTTACGCTCGCGCCCGGGACGATGCGCCGCAACAGCCCGGCGAGCACGTTCCCCGGCCCGACTTCGACGAAGCGGGCGCCCGGTCCGGCGAGCTCGGCGGCGCGCTGCATGCAGGTGACCCAGCGGACGGGAGCGGTGAGCTGGTCGGCGAGCAGGCGGCGGGCCCGCGTCGCGTCGCGCACGGGCTCGGCCGTCGCGTTGGCGATCACCGGGAATGCCGGATCTCGGAACGGCGCACGCTCGAGCGCCACCCGCAGGTGGTTCGCCGCCGGCGCCATGAGGGACGAATGGAAGGCGCCGCTCACCTTGAGCGGCACCACTCGCTTGGCGCCGCGCGCCTTGCACGCCGCCCCCGCCTTCGCCACGGCGTCCGGATCGCCCGAGATCACGGTCTGGTCGGGCGCGTTCAGGTTCGCGGCTACCACCACGGCGCCTCCGCTCGACGCCGCGTGGCACGCTGCCTCGACCTCGGCGGTCGCGAGGCCGAGCACCGCCGCCATGGTCCCCGGGCGCTCCGTGCCAGCCTGCTGCATCAACTCGCCGCGTCGCCGGACCAAGGCGGCCGCGTCGGTCGACGCGAGCGCGCCGGCCGCGATGTACGCCGAGTACTCGCCGAGGGAGTGTCCCGCCGCCGCGACCGCGGCGCCGTCGATCTTCGGTCCCACGACGGCGAACACCGCCGCGCTGTGTGCGAGGATGGCCGGCTGCGCGTTCTGGGTCGCGGTGAGCTCGCCCTCGGGCCCGTCGAACATCAGCCGACTCAGCGGAAAGCCGAGCGTCTCGTCGATCGCCTCGAGCGTCTGCCGCGCCTCCGGGAACCGTTCGGCGAGGTCTCTGGCCATCCCGACTGTTTGTGCGCCCTGTCCGGGGCAGAGCCAAATCGTGTTCTTCGCGGCTACCACTGCACCACCAGGCTCGCCCAGGTGAATCCCGCGCCGAATGCGCAGAACATCACCTTCATGCCCGGTTTGAGTCGACCACAGCGGACCGCTTCGTCGAGCGCGATCGCGACCGACGCGGCCGAAGTGTTCCCGTAGCGCTCGACGTTCACGTACACCTTGTCCATCGGTAGCCCGGCGTGCTTGGCGGTCGCCTCGATGATCCGGATGTTTGCCTGGTGGGGAATCAGTAAGTCGATGTCGGCGCCGGTGAGACCGGCGCGCTCGAGCGCCTTGTCACACGCGTCCGCCATCGAGAGGACCGCCGCCTTGAACACCTCGCGCCCCGCCATCTGGATGTAGTAGGAATGGTCGGTGAGCAGGGCGGCATCGGGCGGGTGCGCGGCGCCGCCCCCGGGCCGGTACAGGAGCTGGGCGAGCGTGCCGTCGGATTTCATGTAGCTCGACAGGATCCCCCGCCCGCCCGCGCTCTTGCGCACCAGCGTCGCGCCGGCCCCATCGCCGAACAGCACGGCGGTCGCGCGGTCGGTCCAATCCATGATCGAGGTGAGCTTCTCGGAAGCGACGACGAGCACCTGCTCCGCCTGCTCCGAGGCCACCAGCCCTTCGGCGACGTTGAGCGCGTACAGGAAGCCGGTGCACGCGGCCTGGACGTCGAACGCCACGGCGTGCTTGGCGCCCAGCAGGGCCTGGAGATCGCAGGCCTGTGAGGGGAGGAGACGGTCGGGCGAGCAGGTGGCGACCACGAGGGCGTCGATATCCAGGGGGGTGAGGCCCGTCTCTTGGAGCACCTGCTCGGCGGCGGCCTTGGCCATGCAGGCGTTGGATTCGTCGGGCCCCGCCACGCGGCGCTCGCGGATCCCGGTACGCTCGCGGATCCACTGGTCCGACGTGTCGAGGATCTTCGAGAACTCGTCGTTCGTCATCACGCGCTTGGGCGTGTAGCGACCGGTCCCCCGGAGCTCCACGAGCGGGCGCTTCACCGGGCGGCCCCCCCCCCGGCGAGCTCGGCGCCGATGTCCTGATCGAGATTGCTCTCCACCATGTGCGCCGCGACCCGTACGGCGTTCATGATGGCGCGCGCGGGCGAGGCGCCGTGACCAATGATCACCACGCCCTTCACGCCCAGGAGCGGTGCGCCACCGTACTCGGAGTAGTCGAGGAACTTGAAGAGCTGCTTCGCCTCCGGCCGGCCCAGGACGTCGGGAAACGCCTGCTTCATCATGCCCATGAACATCCGGCCGGCGGACTCGTAGAACTTGAGGACGACATTGCCGACGAAGCCGTCGCACACGACGACGTCGATCCGCCCCTTTTTGCACTGGCCCGCCAGGATGTCGCGGCCTTCGACGTTCCCGACGTACTTGATGTTCGGCGTCTGCGTGAGGAGCTGGTGCGCTTCCTTGACCACCGCGTTGCCCTTCTCGTCCTCTTCGCCGACGTTGAGCAGCCCGACGCCCGGCTGGGGCCGGTCCAGCACGTCGCGCACATAGACCGAGCCGAGATGGGCGAACCCGACGAGCTCGCGCGCGTCGCAATCCACGTTGGCTCCTCCGTCGATGACCAGCACGGGATGGACCGCGGTCGGGAACAGCGGGCCGATCGCCGCGCGCTGCACACCCTCATGGAGGCGCAGCAGCAGCGTCGCGGCGGCCATCACCGCACCGGTGTTGCCCGCCGAGATGAAGGCATCCGATGCCGCCTTCTTCTGCAGCCCGAGGCCGACCGCGATGGAAGACCGCGGCTTGCCCTTTACGGCAGCCAGCGGCTTCTCGCCCATGCCCACGACTTCGGGCGCCTCGACGAGCTCGAGCCGGCTGCGATCGACGTCGACGTGAGTCTTGAGCGCCGCCTCGATGTCGGCGGTCCGCCCGACGAGCTGGATCCGGAACTCGGGAGGGAGGTCGCGCAGGGCCAGCACTGCCCCCTCCACTTCCACGCGCGGCGCGTTGTCGCCGCCCATCGCGTCCAGCGCGATTCGAATCACAGTCAGGCGTCCTCGACCGGCACCCGCTGCTCGTCCCGGTAGTAGCCACAGGTCGGACAGACCCGGTGCGGGCGCTTCAGGTCGCCGCAGCGCGGACAGGGTTGGAGCGCGATCGGGGCCGCCTTGTAGTGTGTGCGGCGCGCGCGCTTCTTCCGCTTGGAAGTCCTTCGTTTCGGTACGGCCATGGAATCGTCCTTTTCAGTCGCGGAGCTTGTCCTTGAGAGCGGCCAGCCCGTGCCAGCGCTGGTCCGCGGCCGCTGGGCAGCCACACGGGCCTGCGTTCAGGTCTTTCCCACAGCGCGGGCATAGCCCGCGGCAGTCGTCCCGGCAGACCACCCACCGGGGCACGGCGAGAAGCAGCTCCTCGCGCACCGCGGGGCGGAGATCGATCTCGATCGCATCAGGCGCCAGAGGATACGAGCTCGGGTCCTCCAGGGCGTCCGGGTCGGCGGAGAACAGCGCGTCGACGTACGCCACGACTGGGACGGGTACGGGCACGAGACAACGCCGGCACTGCCCCGCCATGCGGGTGTGGAGCGAGCCGCGCCAGTAGAATCGCCCTTCCCCCGCGGCATGCAAACGGCCTGCCACGCGTACCGGTTCGGCCAGCACGACGTCGAGGCCTTCGAACAGGGGATCGCTCCCTGCGAGCTGGCCCTGCGTTTCGACCGGACCACGGGCGAGCTCCCGGAGGTCGACCTGTAACATGGGCAACCGAAGCTAAACCCTTGTGGGACTTGCGTCAAGCGAACTGCTACCGACTGCCCCAGAGGTCCCGCAGCTCGCCTGCCGGAAAGAAGAACGCCACTTCGCGGGCGGCGGTCTCCGGGGCATCCGAGGCGTGAATGGCGTTCCGCTCCTTGGACTCGGCGTAGAGCTTCCGCACCGTGCCGGGCTTCGCTTCGGCGGGGTCGGTCGCGCCGATCACCTCCCGCAAGCGCGCGACGGCGTCGTCTCGCTCGAGGGCGAGAGCCAGCCCGGGCCCCGACGTCATGAACGTCACCAGGGAGCGGTAGAATGGACGCTCCCGATGGACTTCGTAGAAGGCCTCGGCCTGCGCGAGGCTGAGCTTGACGAGACGGGCCGCGCGGACAATGAACCCCGCGGCCTCGAGGTGCGCGAGGATCTTTCCTGCAAGGCCTCGCTTGACCGCGTCGGGCTTGATGATGGCGAGTGTGAGCATGAGAGGCAGGTATCAGGTGTTAGGGGCTGGGCGTCAGGGGGCAATGAGGCGCCGAATGACGTCGGCGCGCGTCAGGAATCCTACCACCACCCCCTCACGAACTACGGGGAAGCGGTCGACGTCCTTGGAGCTCATCAGGTTGGCGACGTCGGCAAGCGTCTGGTCTTCCGCCAGGCAGAGCACCGACCGGGCCATCGCCTCTCTGGCCGGGATGAGGTGCGGATCGGCCGAGCCGCGCTGCAGCTGGGAGCGAGTGGGCGCGTGAAACTCCCCGGTCTTGGTGCGCTGCACGAGGTGAGGGACGAGGAAGCGCAACAGCTCGCGGTGGGTGATCATCCCGATCAGCGAGCCGCCGTCGTCCACCACCGGCAGCGCGCGGATGTCGTGCTCCACCATGAGGCGGGCGACGTCGCCCAGCGTGCGCTCCGGGCCGACGGTGATCGCCTGGGCGGTCATGACGTCCCGCACCGTGAGCTGGCTCGGCAACTCCACCTTGTCCAGCGCGGCGAGCGCGACGACCTGCTCCGGGGTGCGCGCCGCGAGCAGTGCGAGCACCGTGTCGGGGTGCGCCAGGGTACGGGCGAATGCGCCCACCACCTGGAGGTAGAGGGCGGCGTCGCGCATCGGCGCCAGGATGAAGATCACGACCCGCGCCGTTCGGTGCGGGTCTTTTTCCCAGCGGATCGGTGTAGCGGAGATGCCGACCGCCGTCACGAGACCCCGCACCGCCTCCGTGCGGAAGTGGGGGAGAAACGCGTGCTCCCCGACGCTCACCATGTCCTCGGGCCAGGTGTGCCGGATCACGGCGTTAAGGCGCTGGGGATCGGCCACGGCGTCCGCGGCGATGAGGCGCTCGGCTAGCCGCTCGGTGGCCTCTTTGACGGTGGCGGCGCGGAGCGGGACGATGATGTGCTCGGGCTTGAGCACGTCGCGGAGCTTCACAGGCGCTCCTTCAGGAGCGGCACGACGTCCGCCGGGCGCTTCATAACCGCGATGCCCGCCCGCGCGAACGCCGCCATTTTCTCGGCGGCCGTGCCGCTCGACCCCGAGATGATCGCGCCGGCGTGCCCCATGCGGCGGCCCGGCGGCGCGGTTTGCCCGGCGATGAAGCCGATCACGGGTTTCGTCATCGCCTGCTGCACGAAGTCGGCGGCCTGCTGCTCGTCGGTGCCCCCGATCTCACCGATCATGACGACCGCGTCGGTTTCGGTGTCCGCCTGAAAGGCCGAGAGACAGTGGATGAAGTTCGTGCCGATGAGCGGGTCTCCGCCGATCCCCACGCACGTGGACTGCCCCAGGCCCTGCGTGGACAGCTGGTGAACGATCTCGTAGGTGAGTGTTCCGCTGCGCGACACGACGCCGACCCGGCCGGGCCGGCAGATGTTGCCGGGGATGATCCCCACCTTGCTCCGGGCCGGGGAGATGAGTCCGGGGCAGTTGGGACCGATCAAGCGCGCGCCGCGCTCGTGCAGATACGGCAGGACGCGCGTCATGTCCAGCACCGCGATCCCCTCCGTGATGCACACGATCAGCGGGACGCCGGCGTCGGCGGCCTCGAAGATCGCCGAGGCGGCGACCGCGGCCGGAACGTAGATCACGGCGGTGTTCGCCTGGGTCTCCCGCACCGCGTCAGCGACCGTGTCGAACACCGGGACCACGCTGTCGAACAGCTGCCCGCCTTTGCCCGGCGTGACACCGGCCACCACCTTGGTGCCGTAGCCGATCATCTGCCGCGTGTGGAACGACCCGTCGCGACCGGTGATGCCCTGCACCACCAGGCGGGTCTGTTGATCGATGAAGACGCTCACGCGGCCTTCGCTTGGGCGACGGCTTGCTTCACCGCCTCGTCCATATCGGTGAGCGCCGGGAAACCCGCCTGCGTGAGGATCTGGACCGCGAGCTCTTCGTTGGTGCCGGTGAGTCGGATGACGAGGGGCACCTGGAGCGGAAATGCCCGCGTGGCCTGGACGATGCCGGTAGCGACGTCGTCGCAGCGGGTGATGCCTCCGAAGATGTTGAACAGGATGGCCCGGACGCTCGCATCGGCGGTGATGATCTGGAGGGCGCTGACGACCTTCTGAGGGTTCGAGCTCCCGCCGATGTCGAGGAAATTGGCGGGCGCGCCGCCGTAGTACTTCACGAGATCCATCGTCGCCATCGCGAGCCCGGCGCCGTTCACGCAGCAGCCCACGGCGCCGTCGAGCTTGATGAAGGTGAGCCCCGCCTCCCGCGCGGCGACCTCCGAGGGCGCTTCGGCGCTCGTGTCGCGCAGCGCCGCGATTTCGGGACGGCGGTCGAGCTCGTTGTCGTCGATCACGATCTTGGCGTCGAGGGCGGCGACCGCCCCGTCGCGCGTGGTGACGAGGGGATTGATCTCCGCCAGCGATGCGCCCACGGCGTAAAAGGCCGCATACAGCCGTTGCATGATGTCCGCCGTGGCGCGCGCTTGCGCGATGTCGCGGTGGAGCTTCAGCGCGAGGCCCAGCGCTTGATGCGCGAGCAGGCCGTAGCGCGGGTCTACCGCGAGCCGGTGGATCTTCTCCGGCGTCCGGGCCGCCACCTCCTCGATGTCGATGCCGCCGGCGGCGCTCACCATCAGCACGGGGCGCTGGGAGGTCCGGTCGACGATGATGCCCACGTAACTCTCGGAGGCGATGTCGGCCGCGGGCGCCACGAGCACCCGGCGCACCGTGAAGCCCTTGATGGTCATGCCCAGGATCTTGGCCGCGTGGGCTGCGGCCTCGGCCGGGTTCGCGGCGAGCTTGACGCCGCCGGCCTTCCCGCGTCCGCCGGCGTGCACCTGCGCCTTCACCACGACGGGCCCGGGCCCCAGCCGTGCGGCGATCGCGCGCGCCTCGTCGGTAGTCGTCGCGACCTCCCCGGGCGGCACCGGGATGCCGTGCCGCCGCAAGATGTCGCGCGCCTGGTATTCGTGGAGATTCACACTCAGTCCCTCGTGATGGTGGTGCCGGCGTCGCCCTGCAACGCCGCGAGCCCCTGGGCCAGCTCGGCGATGATGGCGCGATGGCCGCTCCCTCCCGCGCCCCCGTCCACGCGGACGAAGGCAGCCGCCGCTTCGACCTTCGGACGCATGCTGCCGGTGCCGAGCTCCTTCCCGGCGAGCAGGTGATCCGCCTGGGCGAGGTTCAGGCGGCGGATCGCCTTCTGTTGCGGCGTACCATAGGCGTGGTACACGGCGTCCACATTGGTGAGGATCAGCAGCACGTCGGCCGCGATCTCGCGGCCAAGGATCGCCGCTACGCGGTCCTTGTCGGCGACCGCGTCCAGCCCCTCGAGGCGCAGGGTCGGGTCGTCGTACACGGGCGGCCCGCCGCCGCCACACGCCACCACGATGTGCCCGGCGGCGACAAGGTGGTGAATCATCTCCCGCTCGACGACCGCGCTTGGCCTCGGGCTCGGGGCGAGCCGGCGCCAGCGGCCCCGCTGCTCTTCCTTTACAGGAACGCCCCGCGTCTGGAGTCGTGCCACCCGCACCGGATCGAGGGCGTGGCCGATCGGCTTGGTGGGACTGCGCAGGTTCGGGTCGTGCGGATCGCACAGCGTCTGGGTAATGAGCGTGACGACCTGGCGTGTGACACCGGCGCGCGCGAGCGCGTTCTGCAGCGATTGCTGGATCATGTAGCCCATCCAGCCGGCGGTCGCGGCGACGAGCACGCCCAGAGGCAGCGGCTCGACCTCGTCGGCGGCGATTTCGTTACGGGCCAGCTCGTCTCCCACCTGCGGGCCGTTGCCGTGGACCAGCGCGATACGCCACCCCTCACGCGCCAGGTCCACGATCGGCGCGAGGCTCGCCCGCGTGTGGCGGAACTGGTTGGAGATCGTAGGCCGCTCCCCCGGCGGGGCGACGGCGTTGCCGCCGAGCGCGACGACGATGGTACCGGGGGGGGCGGGGGGGGGATTCACGGCGGCGCAACCTAGCGGCGCTCGGGGGTGGGAGCAAGCTTGCGGTGCCCCAGGCCGAGCAGCTGCTTCAACTGGCCATACAAGCGGCCGAACGTCTCCAGGTCGCCGGCGGCAAGGGCCGCGTCGGCCTGGGCCGCGAGCTGCTGCGCCCGCCGCCACCGCGCGGCGAGCGCCGTGTCGGCGGGCGCACGTGCCTCGCCACCCGAGGCGAGCAGGCTGCGGAGTGCGGCGCTCACGCTCCTGCCCTGGCCGCGGTGCTCGCCCCACGAGAGAAACACCGTGTCGATGCCGGTGGGTGGACCCCCGGAGGCCGGCTGGCTGAACAGCGCCTGTTCGAAGTAGAGGGCGCGGGCGACGTGCCAGAGTCGGGGCACGCCGGGCGCCGTCGTGTTGGGGGAGCCGACGAGCGCCGGCGGCAGGCGCGCGGCCGGGTTGGGCCGCCATATCCACAGCCGAGGCCCGTCAGGTGCCATCGTCCCCGCTACGAGCGCGGCGAGCGTGCTTCCCGCTTCGAACCCTTGGGCCATCCAGACGCGGGGCGCATTCGTCGCCCCGTCGGTTGGCGCCACGATCTCGAACGGCTCCCTCGGTCGCGCGCTCCACGCCGTCGTGTCGGTGCGCCAGCGCTCCAAGAGCGCCGTTGCGGCGCGGAACGCTCGCCCGGGGAACGGGAGCTGTGCGCGCAGGGCCGGAGGCAGACTGTCGAGCGGTCGTATCAGGGGCGCGAGGAGCTTCGCCCACGCGGCGGCGAGCGAGTCGGCACCCGGGGCGAGGTAAAGCCGCGTGTCACCGCTGGCGGCGTTCACGGCGCCGACCAGGCCCGCGTGCAGGTACCGCAGCGAATCGCGGCCGCCCCCCCCGCCCTCCCCGCCTCCCCCACCGTCCACCGGCCGGGCGAGCGGAAAGGCCTCCGCTTCGAAGTACCCGTACGCCACCCACCACAGGGCGCTGTCGGCCAGCACGGGAGCGGCCTCGTCGAACGAGGCGAACGGTGCGAGCCGCCCGAGCCGCTCCGGCACGTCCCGGCGCCACAAGAGCACCAGGCCGTCGGTCTCGCGGCGCGCCAGCGCGGGGCTCTGGAGGGCCCACGCGAGAGCGGTTCGGCGCCACCAGCCCGCCAGCGCGATTCCCGAGTGGCGCAGCGCCGGCCAGGTGTCGGGGGCCGCGACCGCGAAGTCTGTGAACCGCGGGCCGAACCAGGTGGTGGAGTCGCGCGTCGCGACCGGCGCGAACGCGAGGACCGTATCGTCCTCCACGGCCGCGACCGGCCGCCCGACCCGGGCCGACGGGCCCCGGTGGATCGCGGCCCAGCCAGGGGGCGGCTGTCGAAGCGCGATGCTGTCGACGTCGGGCCTGAGCGCCACGAGCCAGGTGGCTCTCCCGTCGCCCAAGAAGTGCGGCAACAGTCCCGCAGCCGTGGGTGTCGACTGCGGGCGCACGACCTCCCGCCGCGACGCGGCCGCGGCGAGGATCCGCTGGGCGTCCCAGATGGGTACGGTCGCCGCCGCCGCCTCGGGGCTCCGGAAGCCGCGCGGCGCGCTGTCCACGAGCGTCGTGACGCCGAACGCGAGCCTCTCGAGCCGCCGCCGCTCGGCCGCAAGGGCCGTGTCGGGGTCAGCGGCACCGCCCCGGCGCGGCCCAGCGCTCGACAGCGCGCCGGGAATGACGGCGAATCCCAACAGCGACGCGGCGAGCAGCGCGCTCCAGGCCGTGACGAGCAGCACCGGCTTCTCGCGCAGGCCCCACACGAGGCTCACGACGGTGGCCGCGACGCCGACGCCCGCGACGACCGGCGCGGCCGCGAGTCGCACGTCGAGCATACGACGCGTGAGCGTGCCGTGCAGTCCCGCGACGGCCTCGGCCGGATCCAGCAGGGCGCCCCACGTGAGCGTGAGCGCGAGCAACGCGAGCAGCACGCCGAGGTGCGCCCGGGCGTGCGCGTTCGCGTAGGGCAGCCAACGACGGAACCGCAGCGAGCCGATCCCCACGTACAAGAGGGCGACGACGACGGCGGCGGAGCACACCGCCACCAACGCGAGCTCCCGCAGTCGCTCGGTCCAGGGCAGCCGTCCCAGGTAGTAGCCCAGGTCCTGCTGGAGCACGGGGTCCGTGACGCCGAAGGTCGGCGGGCGGGATGCGAGCGCCGCCGCCATCCACCAATCCCCTGTGCCGAGCGTGAGGAGGAACCCGAATACCAGACCGCAGGCGATCGTGCCTGCGAGCAGCAGGGGTTGCGGGACCGCCTCGACGATCTCCAGGTCTCCGAGCCGGCGAGACAGCTGCATGGAGCCGATGGAACGGTAGACGAACAGCAGATTCGCCGTGCCCCAGGCGATCGCCCCGATGAGCAGCAGCCCTGACACCAGTCGGGCGAAGTCCCGGGCCGTGAGGTACGCGCTGCCGCCGGGCAGGCTCGCCCCCCAGGCGCGCTCGGCTGTCTCGAGCGCGAGCCAGCGCCCGCCCACGAGCACCGCGACCAACAGTCCCACTCCGACGAGCAGCGCCCGGCGGCGGACGACGGGCTTCACGCGCCGGGGCTCTGCGCGGCGAGCCAGCTCTCGACTTCGGTCCGGTAGGAGGCGAGCGCCGCGGCGGTGGCCGCTTCGAAGCGGAGCACCAGCACCGGCTGCGTGTTCGACGCGCGCAGCAGGCCCCACCCTTGCGCGAAGGTGATGCGCACGCCGTCGAGGGTAGACACCGGGTACTTGCCGGCGAAGTGCTTGGCGGCGCGCTGCACGATCTCGAATTTCCGGTCGTCGGGGCAGTCGACACGCAGCTCCGGCGTGGCCACGGTGACGGGAAGGTCGGCGAGGAGCCGCGAGAGGGGCCCTCCCAGCTCCGCGACGTAGCGCAGCAAGCGGGCTGCGGCGAACAGCGCGTCGTCGAAGCCGTACCAGTCGCCGCCGAAGAACATGTGGCCGCTCATCTCGCCCGCGAGCGGCGCGCCGCTCTCTTTCATCTTCTGCTTGATGAGGGAGTGACCGGTCTTCCACATCGTGGGCACGAGACCGGCGCGCTCCAGCTCGCGCGGCAGCACCTCGGAGCACTTCACGTCGAAGATCACGGCGTGGCCCGGGCCCATGCGGCGCGCGAGGTCGCGGCCGAGCAGCACGAGCAGTTGATCGCCGAACACAGGGCGCCCCTGCTCGTCCACCGCGCCGATGCGGTCGCCGTCGCCGTCGAAGGCGATGCCCAGCTCTCCGCCCTCGCGGCGGACGGCCGCTTGCAGGTCGCGGAGATTCTCGAGCACTGTGGGATCGGGATGGTGGTTCGGGAACGTGCCGTCGGACTGGCAGAACAGCGGGACGACGTCGGCGCCGAGGCGCTGGAGCGTGTCCACCGCGATGACGCTCGAGACGCCGTTGCCGCAATCCACGACCGCTTTCACTTTGCGGGGGAGCGGGCCGTTGCGCTGCACGATCGCGTCGCGGTAGCGGGG
>QHTS01000028.1 GCA_003220905.1 Gemmatimonadota bacterium
CGGTCTCGTTCACCCAGGCGGCGCTCGGCGCGGAGGTCGAGATCCCGACGCCCTACGGCGCCGCGACCCTCGAGATCCAGCCGGGCACGCAGACGGGTGCGGTGTACCGCCTGCGCGGCAAGGGGCTACCGCGGGTGGGGGAAGGAGGTCGCGGCGACCTCCATGTGCGGGTGCATGTCTGGACGCCCCTCAAGCTCACCGCTGAGCAGCGCGCGCTGCTCGAGCAGCTCGCGAAGATCGAGAGCAAGCCGCCCGCGGAAGGGCACACCGGGAAGAAATTCTGGGAGCAGCTGCGCCAGGCGTTCGGACGCTAACTGACCCCGGGCGCGAGCCCGGGCTGAAGGGGGACCATGCCCGGAGTCTGTGTCTTCTGCAAAATCGCCGCCGGCGAGATCCCGGCGACAGTCGTGAAACGCGGCGATGGCATGCTGGCGTTCAGGGACCTGACCCCGCAAGCGCCCACGCACGTCCTCGTGATCCCCACGCATCATGTGGCCACGCTCAACGAGACGAAGGATGCGGCGTTGCTCGGGAAGCTCCTCGGGTTCGCGCGCGACCTGGCGCGGGAGGTCGGGATCGCGGAGCGCGGGTATCGCGTCGTGGTGAATACGAACCCCGACGGCGGCCAGACGGTGTTCCATCTGCACCTGCACCTGCTCGGCGGCCGACCGATGACGTGGCCGCCGGGATGAAAGGGATCGGGCGGGTTGCCAGCCGCAATCGGCAGGGCTAAGTTTTTGCGTCCGTCACAGTTACCCAGAGCGGGGATCCTGTCCGACTTGCGTAAGCAGCGGCCTCACGAAAAGCCGAGCGAGCGGCGCAAGCGAACGCTGGACGCGGCGCGCCGCAAGACCCGGCGCACGCACCCGGCCTGACGTGGCGAGCTTGCCCGAGCGGCTCCGCGCCGCGATGAATCAAGCCCGCAAACAACGCGATCAAGGGCGCACGCTCCTCCTCTCCACCATCCTTGCAGACCTCAAAAACCGGGAATTCGAGCTCCAGCACCCCGTCTCCGATGATGAGGCCGCCGAGGTGGTGCGTCGCGGAATCAAGCGCCGCCGCGAAGCAGCCGAGCAGTACGCCGCCGCCGGGCGCGCCGACCGGGCCGACGCGGAGCTCGGCGAGGTGAAGGCGCTCGAGGAGTTCCTTCCCGCCGCGGTCGACGCCGACGAGATCCGGCGCGCCGTGCGAGAGGCGATCGCCGCCGGGGCGAAGGATCTCGGAAAGGTCATGGGGCACGTGATGCCCAAGTTCAAAGGCCGGGCGGACGGCAAGCTGGTGACCCAGATCGTCCGTGAGGAGCTGGCGGCGGCCGTATGACAGTCGGGGGAGGGGTTGCGCCCTCCGTGCTGGAGACACTCGAGTTCCCTGCCGCGCTGGAGCGGGTGGCGGCCCACGCCGCCGGGCCGCTCGGCGCCGCCCGCGTGACCCGGCGCTTCCCCGCCACCGATCCCGATGCCATCCGGGCCGCGCTCGCGCAGGTGGCGGAGCTCGCCGCCCTTCTCCTCAGCGACGACGCGATTCGCGCCGAGCTCGTCCCCGATATCACCGCCGCCCTGGAGCTGCTCGGCGTGCCGGGGAGCGCGCTCGAAGGTGCCGCGCTCGCGGAGCTGGGGCGCGCGCTCACCGCCGCCCGCACCATCGCGGGCGATCTGGCCCGACTCGCGACCGACGCGCCGCGCACCGCCGCGCTGAGGGTCGATCCGCCCCCGCAAGAGCTCGAGCAGCGGCTCGCCGTCTCGCTCGACGGGGATGGCCAGGTGCAGGACGGCGCGTCCCGCACGCTGGCGCGCGCCCGCCGCTCGGTGCGGGAGGCGCGCGCGCGTCTGGTGCAGAAGCTCGACGCCATGCTCGCCGCGCTCGATCCGACGGAGCGCGCGCCCGACGCGGCCGTCACGGTGCGGGAGGGCCGCTATGTCATCCCCGTCCGGTCGACCGCCCGCGCGCGCATCGGGGGCATCGTGCACGACGAGTCGGCGACCCGCGCCACCGTTTTCCTCGAGCCGCCGGAGGTCATCGAGCTCGGCAACGCGCTGCGCGCCGCCGAGGTCGAAGAGCAGCGGGAAATCCTGCAGGTGCTGCGGGACTTGACGGACCTCCTGCGCCCCCATCGCGACGCGATCGCGGCAGCATGGGAGATGTGCGTCGCGTTCGACGACCTGTGCGCCCGCGCGCGCTATGCGGTAGAGGTGAACGGCTTCCCCCCGGCCATCGGCGGGGGACCGCTCGAAATTCGCAGCGGCCGTCACCCGCTGCTGGCCTCACCCCCCGACCCCCTCTCCGCGGCGCGGAGAGGGGGAGCGATGGGGACACCTGCCGTCCCCCCTCTCCACAAAGTGGAGAGGGGGTCAGGGGGTGAGGTCGTCGTCCCGTTCGATCTCGTACTCGCGCCCGACGAGTGCACCGTGCTGGTCTCGGGTCCGAACACCGGCGGCAAGACGGTGCTAATCAAGGCGGTGGGCTTGCTGGCCCTCATGGCGCAGAGCGGGATCATCCCGCCGATCGGCCCGCAGTCGACCCTCCCGGTGTTCACGGGCGTGTTTGCGGACATCGGAGACCGCCAGTCGATCGCCGCGAGCCTCTCCACCTTCTCCGCCCACGTGGCCGCCCTTCGACGAGATCGGCAGCGGCACCGACCCTGCCGAGGGGGGTGCGCTCGCAACGGCGGTGTTGCAGACACTCACGCGGCGCCGGGCCGTGACCCTCGCGACGACGCACCTGGGCGCCCTGAAGCAGCTGGCGGCGGAGACGGTGGGGATTGTGAACGCCTCGCTCCAGTTCGACGCCGACACCCTGAGGCCGACCTATCGGCTGCTGAAAGGCGTGCCCGGCCGATCGTACGGGCTCGCCATCGCGCGCCGCCTCGGGATCGCGCCCGACGTGCTGGAGATCGCCGAGCGGGTCGTGCCGCGGGCCGAGCGGGCGCTGGACGCCCTGCTCGCCACCGTCGAGGCCCGGGCGCGGGAGCTCGACGCCAAGGAGCAGGAGCTCGCCGCGCGGGAGGAGGGCGTGCGCCGCGACACGGAGCAGCTCGACTCGCGCGCCGCGGAGCTGGCCGCGCGCGAGCGGGACGTCAAGGCTCGCGCGCAAAGCCTCGAACGCGAGGCGCGCGAGCAGGCCCGCGCCTACCTGCTCGAGGCACGCAAGAAGGTGGAAGAAGCGCTGGGCCGCGCCCGGGCGGCCGTGGACGAGACGACCGCCAAGGAAGCCCGCCGCCTCGTCGAACGAGCCATCGAAGAAACTGACCAGGGAGCAGGGAGCGGGGAGCAGGGACCAGGGTGGATGTCCCTGGAGGAGTTGAAGCGTGCTCGCCACGTGCCTTCACGGTCCAACCGTCCGACTGTCCGCCAGTCCGCCCAGGCACCGTCCGTCAACGCCGCAACGGAGATTTCCCTCATTGGCCTCCGCGTGTCCGAAGCCGAGCCGCTGCTCGTCAAGGCGCTCGACGACGCCATCCTCGCCGACCTTCCTCATCTCCGCGTGGTCCACGGCAAGGGGACCGGCGCCCTGCGCCAGCTCGTGCACGAGGTCCTTTCGGCCGATCCGCGCGTGAAGCGCTTCGGCTTCGCGCCCCCGAACCAGGGCGGTCACGGCGTCACGCTCGTGGAGTTTCGCGCGTGAGCCTCATCCCCGACGACGTGATCGAGCAGGTCCGCGAGGCGGCGGACATCGTGGGGATCATCGGCGAGCACGTCGAGCTCAAGCGCACCGGATCCGATTTCCGCGCCCCGTGTCCGTTTCACGGGGGCACGCACCGCAACTTCGCCGTCATCCCCCGCAAGGGGATGTACTACTGCTTCGTGTGCCACGCCGGCGGAGACGTGTTCACGTTTTTCATGAAGAAGCTCGGCATGGACTATCCCACGGCCGTGCGGGAGGTGGCGCGCCGGGTGGGGATCACGATTCCGGAGCGGGGGCCGACCGGCCCCGATCCTCGTGAGCCGCTCTACAGTGCCGTGGCGGCGGCGGCCGACTGGTTCGCGCGCCAGCTGCTGGAGAACCCCGAAGCGCAGGTCGCCCGCGATTATGTGACGACCCGGCATTTGGACCTCGAGACCGTCCAGCCGCTCGGTCTCGGGTACGCGCCCAAGAGCAAGGCGCTCCTCGACGCAATGAAAGGGTTGGGCGTGCGTGACGAGGTGTTGCTCGAGGCGGGTCTGTTGGCTAGACGGGAGGATGGCACGCTCACGCCCCGCTTCCGCGGCCGGCTGCTCTTCCCGATCCACGACCTGCGCGCCCGCGTGGTCGGCTTCGGTGGCCGCATCCTCGGCGAAGGAGAGCCCAAGTATCTCAATTCCCCCGATACCCCGATCTTCCACAAGGGAAAGCTGCTCTACAACCTGCACGTCGCGAAGCACGCGATGCGTAAGGCGGAGCGCGCGATCCTGGTGGAAGGGTACTTCGATGTGCTCCGGGTTTCCCTCGCCGGGATCGAAGAGGTCGTGGCGCCGCTCGGCACCGGGCTCACCGCGGAGCAGGCCCAGCTCGTGAAGCGCCACGCGCCCCATGTGATCCTGCTGTACGACTCGGATGAGCCCGGCCTGCGCGCCACGTTCCGCGCCGGCGACGAGCTGCTGCGCGAGGGACTGCGGGTGAGCGTGGCCACGCTCCCGGCAGGCGAGGACCCCGACACCCTGGTCCAAAGGAAGGGTGCCGCGGGACTGGAGGAGATCCTCAAGGACGCGGTCGATGTGCTGGAGCGGAAGATCCAGATTCTCGACCGCAAGGGATTCTTCGGCACGTTGCCGGGCCGGCGCCGGGCGCTCGATCGCCTGCTCCCCACGATTCGGGCGGCGACAGATCCGATCACGCGGG
>QHTS01000029.1 GCA_003220905.1 Gemmatimonadota bacterium
ACCCGGCGTCGCGATCTCCGTCGTGCCCCGACCGACCGCGAGGACGAGTGCCCCGGTCTGGGTGCGCAGACCGGTGGCGGCGAGGGTCTTTCCCACGAGTGGTGAGCCCGCCGGAAGGCGGAGTCGCTCGACCGCCATTTGAGGAATGCCGGTCACGGTGCCGAGGGTCACGCGTCCGGCGCCGTCGCCGCCGCGCAGTGCCTCGTAGTGCGACGCGCGGATCTGATCCACCAGGCGCTCGATGTCGGCGCGGGCAACGTGGTAGTGTGCGAGCACGCGGGCGAAGATCTCGATCGACGTCTCGAACTCCTCGGGGATCACGACATCCGCGCCGAGCCGGCTGAGCTCGGGGATTTCCGTCACGTAACGGGTGCGCGCGATGATGTGGATGCGGGCGTTGAGACTGCGCCCCACGCGCACCATACGGCGGGTCGCCGCAGGGTCGGAGATCGCGACCACGAGCATGCGGGCGCGCTCCGCGCCGAGGGCGCGCAGGATCTCTTCACGGGTGGCATCGCCATAGAAGGCGGGCTCGCCGCGCGCGCGGGCCTGCTGGACGGTTTGCGCGTTGAGCTCGACGATGAGGTACGGCGCCCGGATGGACCGCAACGCGGCGGTCAGGTTGCGCCCGTTCAGGCCGTACCCGGCGACGATCACGTGGTCGGTCAGCGGCTGGTCGGCGACGGCGATCGCCCCGGGGCGGAGCCCCGGCAGGAGACGGTCGAGCGGGACCAGTCGCTCCAGTCCCTCGAGCAGCCCCGGGCCGCCCTGCAGCAGAAATGGTGTGACGAGCATCGTCAGCACGGCCACGGCGAGAAACGTCTGGTAGAGGCCCTCCGAAAGCAGCCCGGTCCCGCGGCCTTCGCGCGCCAGCACGAATGAGAACTCGCCGATCTGCGACACGGCCAGGCCGGCGAGCAGGGCCACCCGCCCCGAGTAGCCCATGACGGCCGGGCCGACGGCCGCGAGCAGGGCTTTCCCCCCCATCACACCCACGACCCCGCCCAGCGCAAGCGCTGGGTGGTCGCGCAGGAACTCAACCTGCACGAGCATGCCGACCGCGACGAAGAACAGGGAGATGAAGACGTCGCGGAATGGCAGGAGCTCGGCCATGGCCTGGTGGCCGTAGTCGGACTCCGAGATGACGAGTCCCGCCAGGAACGCACCCAGGGCGAGCGACGCACCCGCCGCCGCGGTTCCCAGGGCCGTGAGCGTCCCGACCAGGATGACCGCGATGAGGAACAACTCCCGGCTCCGGGTCTTGAGGATCTCGGCGAGGACGCGCGGGACCACGGTCCGGGCCAGCACCAGCACGCTGATGACCACGAGCACCGCCTTGCCGAGCGCCAGGAAGAGCGCTCCAGCACCGCCGCCGGACCGTCCCGCGAGGAACGGGAGGACCAGCATCATGGGCACGACGCACAAGTCCTGGAAGATCAGCACTCCGGTGGCGAGGCGTCCGTGGGGCGCATCGATCTCGCCCTTGTCGGTGAGCCCCTTGAGGACGATGGCGGTGCTGGAGAGTGCGACGAGGAAGCCCAGGAGCACGGACACCCGCCAGCTGAGATGCAGCGCCATGGCGAGCGCGCAGCTGAGCGCCACCGTGAGGCCGACCTGGGCTCCGCCCCCGGCGACGACCTGCCGTCCCATCTCTCGCAGCCGGCTCAGGGAGAACTCGATGCCGATGGTAAAGAGCAGCAGGATGACGCCGACTTCCGCGAGGCTCTCCACCTGGTGCGCGTCGGAGACCAAGCCGAGCGCGTTGGGGCCGAGTAAGACGCCTGCCACGATGAACCCCGGGAGGGCAGGGAGCCTGATCCGGTGGAACGCCAGGATGACGAGCAGGGAGACGGCGAAGATGATCGCCAGGTCTTTGAGGACGTGGTACTCGCTCATGGCGGCTCGCCGTATGTCATTGCGTCGGGCCCGGTTGGAGTGGGTGGTGATGCAGCGCACACGCCTCGTGTGAAGACCATAATGGAAAACCGGGTGGCCCGGTGCAAGGTTGGGGCGCGCATTACGTGCAGCATTACCCCAGATCACTCGCGGGCATCGTTAGACGTGGGCACGAGCCGGTTCAGGCTGCTGCGGCAGGACGACGCCGTTCGCGACGCGGAACTGTCGCGGACGGAGGCGCAGCTGCGCGCCACGGCGCGCCAGCAGGAAGCGGTGGCCCACGTCGGCCAACGGGCGCTGGCCGGCGCTCCGCCGGACGAGCTCATCGCGGGTGCCGTGGCCATCGTAGCGCGGGTGCTCGAGGTCCCGTTCGCCAGCGTGCTGGAGCTCCGTCCGGAGAGCCGGACGCTGCTGCTGCGCGCCGGTGTCGGCTGGCGGGACGGCGCGGTCGGGCGCACGGTGTTGCCGACGGATGCGGACTCGCATGCTGGGTACGTGCTCCGCTCGACGGGCCCGGTCGTGGTCGAGGACCTGGCCACGGATGCGCGATTCGGCAGCGCGCCACTCCTGGCGGCGCAGGGCGTGGTATCGAGCCTGAGCGTCCTCGTGCACGGCAAAGGCCGCCCCTTCGGAATCCTGGGCGTGCACACGGCGCAGCCCCGCGAGTTCACGATTCACGACACGCACTTCCTCCAGGCCGTGGCGAACGTCCTGGCCACCGCGATCGATCGCGCGCACGCCGAGGAGGCGTTGCGACGGAGCGAGGAGCACTTCCGCTCTCTCATCGAGAACGCGTCGGACATCGTCACGATCGTGGGCGAGAACGGCGTGTTCCGCTACGCCAGCCCGTCCGTGGAGCGCGTGCTCGGATACGCACCGCGGGAGCTGCTCGAGCGCAACGCGTTCGACTATGTGCATCCGGACGACATTCCGGTCGTCGCCGAGGCCCTGGCGGGCGCGATCCGCCACCCCGGGGTCCCCCACGCCGCGCAGTTCCGGTTCCGGGCGCAGGACGGCGCGTGGCGGGTGCTCGAGGCCGTGGGTCAGGCGCGGGTGGATCCTGGGGGGTCTGCTCAGCTGATCGTCAACGCCCGGGACGTCACCGAGCGGCGGCGCCAGGAACGGGCATTGCGCGAGAACAAGGAGCGGCTGCGGACCGTCATCGCCGGGGCGCCGCTCGTGCTGTTCGCGCTCGACCGCGACGCGGTGTTCACGATGGTCGAGGGGCGCGGGCTCGACGCCGTCGGGGTGCGGCCCGCCCTGCTCATCGGCCACTCCGCGTTCCAGCTGTTCGCGGACCTGCCGCATGCGCTCGCGGACGTGCGCCGGGCCCTCACGGGGGAGATGTTTTCATCCACCGTCGAGGTCTTCGGCGTCGTGTTCGAGGCGTGGTATTCGCCGGTGCGCGACGCGGATGGTGCGGTAGCGGGGGTGATCGGCGTCGGGACCGACATCACCGAGCGGTGCCGGGCGGAGGCCGCGCTGCGCCACTCGGAGGAGAGCCACCGCGCTCTGGTGCACCACGCCTCCTACGCCATCTACCGGTCTTCCGTCGAGGGGCGCTTCCTGTCCGTGAACCCCGCGCTCGTACGGATGCTCGGCTACGAGTCCAAGGAGCACCTGCTGGCCGTCGACCTCGCGGCCGACGTGTACGCGGACCCGGAGGAGCGCCGGCGGATTCTCGCGCGTTTCGATTCAGACGACGTGGTCGAGGGGGTCGAGGTGACGTGGAGGCGCCAGGATGGCGACGAGATCCTGGTTCGGCTCTCTGGCCGTGCGGTGCGGCGCCCTGACGGCACGATCGACTGCTTCGAGACGATCGCGGAGGACGTGACGGAGCGGCGCGCGCTGGAGGAGCAGCTGCGGCAGTCCCAGAAGATGGAGGCGATCGGCCAGCTCACCGGCGGCATCGCCCACGACTTCAACAATCTGCTCACCATCATCCTCGCGAACGCCCAGCTGGTCGCGAAAGCGCTCCCGTCCGGCCAGGCGGATGCCCACGCCGACCTCCGCGACGTGATGTCGGCGGCCCTGCGGGGCCGCGTGATGGTGAAGGAGCTGCTCGGTTTCGCACGCCGCTCGCGCCTCGATCTCCAGGCGGTTCACCTCGGTGGGCTCATCGGCGACCTGTCCGGGTTCCTGCGACGGATCCTGCCGGCCGACGTCGAGGTCGTCACCTCGGGCGAGGAAGATCTCCCCGACGTGCGCGCCGATGTGCATGCCACCGAGCAGATCCTGTTCAACCTCGTCACCAATGCCCGCGATGCGATGCCGGACGGCGGCGTGCTGCGGATCGAGACCCACCGCGTGCACCTGACCGAGGAGCAGCGCCAGGCGTGGGGGTCGGTCCGGGCGGGCGAGCACGTCTGCCTCTCGGTGGGCGACACCGGGATCGGGATGGACGAGGAGACGCGAGCGCACATGTTCGAGCCGTTCTTCACCACCAAGCCGGCGGGGAAGGGGACGGGCCTCGGGCTGGCCACCGTGTACGGCCTGGTGAAGCAACACGGCGGCGGCATCGATGTGGACAGCGAACCGGGGAAGGGAACGCGATTCCGGATTTATTTCCCCGTGGCGGACGGGGTGGCGGCCGCGGTGCGCCCCCGCCCGAGCGTCGCCGAGGCTCGCGGCGGCCGCGAAACGATCCTGGTCGTGGAGGACGACGATCAGCTGCGCCGCTCCGTCAAGCGCATCCTCGAAGCGGCCGGGTACCAGATCGTCACCGCGGCGGACGGCCTCGAGGCCCTCGAGGCGCTGCGCCAGACGGCGGGCGTGCGGCTCGTGTTCTCGGATCTCGTCATGCCGCGCCTGGGGGGACGCGCGCTGTACGACGCCGCGCGTCGGGAAGGCCACACCACGCCGTTCTTGTTCGCGAGCGGCTACTCGGACCCCGTCCGCGCCGCGACTCTCGACCCGTCGGTTCCGCTGCTCCACAAGCCGTGGACGGAGCCGGATCTGCTGGGGCGCATCAGGGAAATCTTGGACAGGGAGCAGGGAGCGGTGAGCACGGAGCAGGGCGCGCCGAAGCCTTAAGGTCTGTTGCTCCCGGCTCCCTGCTCCCCGTCCAACACTTCTCTCACCTTTCGCGCGAGCGTATCCGGCACGAACGGCTTCTGGAGGAACGCGACGCCGGCGTTCAGCACGCCCTGGCGGACCATCGCGTCGTCGGTATAGCCGGACGTGTAGAGCACCTTCATGCTGGGCCGCGCAGGGGCCAGCCGCTCCGCGAGCTCGCGGCCGCTCATACCGGGCATGACGACGTCGGTCACGAGGATATCGATGCCCCCCGCGTGGCGGGCGGAGAGCTCCAGCGCGGACGGCCCGTCGGCTGCGTCGAGCACGCGGTAGCCGCGGGCCTCGAGGCTGCGGCGGGCGAGCGTGCGCACCGGGGCCGCGTCTTCGACCAGGAGCACCGTCTCGTCGCCGCCGCGCACCTGCTGCGGCTCGGACGCGGGCGCCGGCGCCTCGGCGACGCCGGGCACGCGGGGGAGATAGACCTTGACGGTCGTGCCGTGCGCCGGCTCGCTGTAGACCCAGATGTAGCCGCCGCTCTGCTTGACGATCCCGTACACCGTGGCGAGCCCGAGGCCGGTCCCCTTCCCGACCTCCTTGGTCGTGAAGAACGGCTCGAACAGGTGCGCCTGCGTCGTCTCATCCATGCCGACGCCGGTGTCCGCGACCGCCAGGCACACGTAGTCACCGGCGGGCATGCGGTGGCGCCGCTCGACGTGCTCGTCGTGCAGCGTGACGCGCGTCGTCTCGATGCTCAGCCGGCCGCCGCCGGGCATGGCGTCGCGGGCGTTGACGGCGAGGTTCAGGAGCACCTGCTCGAGCTGACCGGGGTCGGCGTTCACCGCGCCGGCGGCGGGATCGAGCGACGTGGCGAGCTCCACGTCTTCGCCGAGCAGCCGCCGCAGCATGCGGTCCATGTGGGCGACCACGGAATTGACGTCGAGCACCTTGGGAGCGAGCACCTGGCGGCGACTGAACGCCAGCAGCTGCCGGGTGAGCTCCGCGGCCCGAAGCCCCGCGTGCCGGATTTCCTCGGCGTCCTCGCGCCGCGGGTCGCCGGACGGCGTGTTGTGCAGCAGCAGCTGGGTCGAGCCCAGGATGGCGGTGAGCAGGTTGTTGAAGTCGTGGGCGATGCCCCCCGCGAGCTGCCCCACGGCTTCCATCTTCTGCGATTGGCGCAGCTGCTCCTCGAGCTGGCGCTGCGCGCTCACGTCGCGGGCGAGCACGAGCCTGGCGCGGCGGCCGGCGAACTCGAGCGGCCGGGCGACGAGATCCACATCGAAGCGCTTGCCCTGCTTCGTCCAGTGACGGACCCCGGCGCGCACGGCACCGTCGTCTGGCCGGCGCGCCAGCTCCTCGTCGAGCCGGCCCTGCTCCTCCGGCGGGCGAATGTCGCGCAGCGTGAGCTGCAGGAACTCGGGCTCCGTGTATCCGTACCGGGCGACGGCGGCCCCATTCACCGCCAGGATGCGCAGCGTCTGGAAGTCGTACACGAACATCGGCTCGGGATTGGTCTCGAACAAGAGCCGGTATTTGCGCTCGCTGTCGTGCAGCTGCTCCTCGGTCCGCTTCCGCTCGATCGCCATGGCGACCTGCGTAGAGACGAACTGCAGGATGTGCTTCTCCGTGTCGCGATAGCGGACGCCCGGGGCGTAGGTCTGCGCGACGAGCACGCCAATGGTGCGGTCGCCGATCTTCAATGGGACGCCGACCCAGTCGATCGACGGCGGCCCGATCAGCTCGACCTCGCCGCGCCGCTCGAGCTCCGCGTGCACTTCCGGCGTGACCAGCAGCGGTTGGCCGGTCCGGAGCACGTATTCGGTCAATCCCTTGCCGGGCTTCTTTGACGGGAAGTCCGTGTCGTACTCGTCCACGTGGTACGGGAACGTCAAGTCGTCGTTCGCGGCGTCGTACAGCGCGATATAGAAGTTCTTCGCGGGCATCAGCTC
>QHTS01000201.1 GCA_003220905.1 Gemmatimonadota bacterium
CGGCGTCCTGCTCGTCCAGGAGCCGGATCTGCACCTGGTGCTCGCCGATCTCGGTGCGCTTTCCCTTGAGGCGGAGCACCAGGTGCAGACGCGGGTGCATGGCGGGGAACTGCTGCACCCAGATGTGCTGGAAGATCCCCAGCACGGACAGTTTGCCCGCCTGATCGACGATCGCGTAGTCGGCGACGACGGCGAAGTCGAGGTGCAAGACTACTGTTTCAAGAACGGGATCGACGCGCGCGTCTTCTCCCATTCCAGCCTCAACACGCCCCCCTTCCCCTTCGGCTCGATCGCGATCGTGAACTGCTCCACCGGCTGCGGCAGCGGCTCCACCTTCATGTCGAGCCGGGCGAGGTCGTACCGCGCGTCGTAATCGGTGCCCCACTGGCCGGTGTTCGTGTTGACGATGAGCTTCCAGCCGCTCTGCGAGGGGAGGGTCCAGAGGCTGTACTTGCCCGCCGGCACCGTCGTCCCGGCGACGACCAGGTCGGCACCGGTCTCGAAGATCGTCGCCTGATTTGCGCCGGTCCGCCACACCTGGTTCCAGGGGACGACATTTCCGAAGATCACGCGGCCCCGCATCGACGGCCGGCTGTACCAAACGGCGATGGACGTCCCCGCCACCCGTGCCCGCACGGAATCGGGCGGCGACAGGGTGCCGAGCGAGCGGGCCGCGAACGACTTGCCGAGCCCTGCGAAATCGAGGCCCCGCACGCGCTCGACGGTGATCTGCGCGGTACCGCCGATTCCCGATACGCCGAGCACTGTGCCCTGGTTGTCCACGCGAGCGCGCAGCGGTCCAATCCCGTCGAGCATCAGGATCAGGGAATCGGCGCCGGCGCGCGTGACGGTCACGGGCATGGGCTCGGTGTCCCCCAACACGAGCATGGACATGGCAAAGGAATCGCGGGCTGCGGCGCGCGCGCGGCGCGTCACTTCCTCGGCAAGGCCGAACGACTGGCCAAGGTAGGGCAGAGCGCCGGCGCCCACGCGTGACCGAACGGTGCGGGTCGAGTCGCGTCTGGGCACGGTCGCCACTGCGGAGTCACCCTGGAACGTCGCTGTCGCCTTGGTTTCGGCTGGACCGGGTGCACCCGACACGTTGTGCGTGACGAGCTCGTACCGTTCGGCCGCGCCGCCGGGGTCGAACATGACGGTGTAGATGCGGTGCACCGTACGCGGGGTGCGCACTACCTGCTCACCTTGGAGGCGATCGGCGGTGCGCGTGTACTCCTCGATCGCGAGCGTATCGCGCCCCAGGCGGACGACGAATTGCCCGGTTTGCGCGGCGAGCGCGGCAGGGGCCGGGAGCGCGAGGACCGCTGTGAGCATGGCGATGGTCGGGCGCATGTCGATCTCCGGTTACGGACGACTGATGACGGACGACGGACGACTCACTTCACTCGAATCGATTTCACTTCGTCGTTCTGCGCAATCTTGCCGACCACGTCCAGTCCCTTGGTGACCTGTCCGAAAACGGTGTGGACTCCGTCAAGGTGCGGCTGGGGCGAATGACAGATGAAGAACTGGCTGCCGCCGGTGTCCTTTCCGGCGTGGGCCATGGACAGCGTCCCCGCGACGTGCTTGTGGACGTTCTTCTGGGTCTCGCACTTGATGGTGTAGCCGGGACCGCCCGTGCCGACCCGCCCCTTCCCGGTCTTCGAATAGGGGTCGCCTCCCTGAATCATGAAGTTGGCGATCACGCGGTGGAACTTGGTGCCGTCGTAGAATCCCGCGTTCGCGAGCTTCTCGAAGTTGGCGACGGTGGCCGACACTTCGTCGGCGAACAGCTCCACGTCGATTCTGCCCTTCGCGGTCTCGAAAACGGCCTGTTTGTTCGGCATCATCACTCCAGAGAGAGGTTTTCTTCCACCTGTGCCACGGTCTTCATGCCCACAATCACGACCGACACCGCCTCGTTGTCCAGCACGAAGCGGAGCGCCAGCTGCGCCGGCGTCACTCCCGCCTGCCCGGCCAAGTCCTTCACGCGCTCCGCCACTACCGCGAGCTGCGCCACGTAGGGGCGCGGCATGCGGGCGCGGATGTCGCCCGGTTCCCACGCGCTGTCCCGCCCATACTTCCCGGCCAGCAGGCCGTTGGCCAGGGGCTCGCGCGCGATCACTCCGACGTTGGAGGCGCGGGCGACGGGGAAAAAGCGGTCTTCGGCCTCGCGCCGCACGATGTTGTACACGATTTGGACCGTATCGGGTCGCGTCACTTCCACGGCGGCGAGTCCCTCTTCGGGCGGGTGCACCGAGACGCCGTAGAACCGGATTTTGCCTTCCCGCTTCAAGTCCTCGAGCACCAGGTACGTGTCCGGGTCGGCGATCAGGCCGAGCGCGGGGTTGTGGAGCTGCAGCAGGTCGATGTAGTCGGTGGCGAGGCGCCGCAGCGACTGCTCGACGGCGAACCGGATGTAGTCGCCGGCAAAATTGGCGTCGTGGGTCACCGGAAGCGGGATGTCCGGCGCGAGCTCGGCGACCGGCCGGCCGACCGCCTCGGCGATCCGGCCCAAGAGCAACGGGTTCACGGCGCGGTTGTAAAAATTGCCGCCGACCTTGGTGGCGACCAGCACGCGCTGGCGGATGCCCGCGAGCGCCTCGCCCAAGATCTCCTCCGAGTGCCCGTGTCCGTACACATCCGCCGTGTCGAAGAAGTTGCACCCCAGCTCATAGGCGCGGCTCACAGCGCGCCGCGACTCCGCATCGTCGGTGGGACCGTAGGAGTTGCCGAACCGGTTGCCGCCGATGGCCCACGCGCCGAAGCCGACGGGGCTGACCGCGAGGCCGGTGCGGCCGAGCACCCGCCGCCTCACCGCAGCAGGTCCCCGAGCGCCTCGGGCGTCGCCACGGGCAGCGAGCAGGTCGTGCCGACGCAGACTGTGGCCGCTGGCGCGGCGGGCCGCTCGGCGGTCTTCCGGACCACCACCTTGCGCGGCCTGTAGGTCTGGAGCGCCAGCAGATGCATGTCGCACGCCGGCCCCTGACCCCTGGGACCTGACACCTCTACGCGCGTGACGGGGTTCAAGGCCCAATCGATCGCCCGCAGCAGGGTCGCCCCGTACAGCGCGAGCTGAGGCGCCGCGCCGCCGAACGTCGCGAGCTGGCGATCCAGCAGCCGGCGCCATTCCTTGTCGTCGGTGACCGCCCAGAGGCGGGCCAGGACGAGCGCGGCGACCTCGTTCGCAGAGGGCGTCGGCGAGTCTTGCACCGGCTTGGCGGGCGTCGCGAGGTAGGCCGCGCCGAGCCGATCGCGCGCCACGTCGAAGAAGCCTCCCCTTTCGTCGTCCCAGTGGGCGCGGCCACAGTAGCGCATCACGGCGATCGCGCGGGTGAGCCAGGCGTCGTCGCCGGTGGCCTCCGAGGCGTCCAGGAACGCCGCCGCCGCGTGGACGTTGTCTTCGAGCAGCCCGCGCGGATCGGCGCGGCCGATCACGTGACCCATCCCCCGTCCTTCGTCCCACGCCTCCGCCCAGATCCGGTCGAGGACCTTGAGCGCGAGCGAGTTACACTCCGGCCGATCGAGCACGGCGCCGGCATGCAGGAACGCCGATGCCATCATGGCGTTCCAGTTGACGTACGGTGTGGTGTCGACGTAAGGCGCCTTGCGCGTGTCCCGGGCCGTCTTGAGCCTCCGGAGCGCGTCGTTGAGTAGCGGCCACTCGTCGTCGCCTGCCGGATCAACCTTCCGCCAGAGCACGTTCTTGCGCGGGTTGTGGTGCATCTCTCCGTGCTCTTCGACGTCGAAGACGCGACGTGCCACGTGGAACGCCCCATCCGGCAACGCTTCTCGCAGTTCGTCCAGGGTCCAGGTCCAATAGTCACCATCGTCGCCGAACTGCACGTCCGCGTCCTGCGAGGTGTAGAAGGCGCCCTTCTCCCGGTCCGACAGCACTTCCAAGACCCAGCTCACGACGCCCTGGGCCACTTCCTTGAACAGCGGGTGTCCCAGGCCCGCGTAGCCGTCGAGGTACGCGTGCAAGAGCTCCGAGTTGTCGTAGGCCATCTTCTCGAAGTGCGGCACGACCCAGCGCTCGTCCACGGTATAGCGGTGGAACCCGCCACCTACGTGATCGCGGATCCCGCCTTTCGCCATCCCAGTGAGAGTCCTTTCCACCACCTCGCGCGTCCAGTCCTCGCGGGTGTCGTGCCAGCGGGCGAGCAGGAATTGCACGGCTGCCGGGTGGGGAAACTTGGGCGCGGTTCCGAACCCGCCGAAGCGGATGTCGAACAGACGGGCCATCTCGCTTGCGGCGCGCTCCAGGGTCGTCGGCGTGACCTCGCCGCCTTTCGCCTCGTCGAGCGACTCCGCCACGTGGCGGCGGATCGCCTTCGCGCTCTCTGCCACCTTGTCGCGCTGCTGGCGATAGAGGCCCGCCACCTGGTTGAGCACCGAGAGAAAGCCCGGCCGGCCGTAGTGGTTCGCCTCCGGCGGGAAGTAGGTGCCGCCGAAGAAGACTTCGCCCTCGGGCGTGAGGAACGCGGTGAGGGGCCAACCCCCCTGACCGGTGAGCGCCTGCACGGCGCGCTGGTAGCGCGCATCCACGTCGGGCCGCTCGTCGCGGTCCACCTTGATGCACACGAAGTCGCGATTGAGGGTCTCGGCGATCTCCGGATCCTCGTACGACTCGCCGTCCATCACGTGGCACCAGTGACACCACACGGCGCCGATGTCCAGGAGGATGGGCTTGTCCTCGGCGCGCGCCCGCGCCAACGCGGGCTCTCCCCACGGGTGCCAATGTACCGGCTGATGGGCGGCGGACTGGAGGTAAGCGGAGGGTTCGGAGGCGAGGAGGTTGGACATCAGGAACCCTGTTCCAGATACCGCACCACGGTCCGGCTCACCAGCTCCGCCCCGATGACGAGGCTCTCCTCGTCGATGTCGAACGTCGGGCTGTGGTGCGGGGAGCCCTTCTTGTCGGGCGGCGCCGAGCCGACGAACGCGAATGCGCCCGGCACTCTGGCGAGGAAGAACGACATGTCCTCTCCGCCCATGGTGCGGACGCCGTCAATCACACCTTCTCGGCCGACGACGTCCTGTGCTACGCCTTTCATCACTGCGGTCATCTTCTGGTCGTTGACCAGAGGCTTTGACAGCCGCCGGTACCGCACCTCGGCGTCGGCCCCGAATGCACGGGCGATCCCACGCGCCGTTTCCTCCACGAGCGACGGCGCTTCGTCGTAGAACTTCCCACCGAACGTTCGCACGGTGCCCCGCAGATCGGCGCGGCCGGGGATGACGTTGAAGGCGTGCCCCGCGTGTATTTGCGTGACCGAGACGACGCCCTCTTCGAACGGATTGCGGCGGCGCGACACGAGGCTCTGGAGGCCGGTGACGACGTGCGCCGTGATCAGCACGGGGTCGATCACTTGATGCGGGGCTGCCGCGTGACCGCCGCGCCCCAGGATCGCGATCTCGAACTCGTCCACGGAGGCCATGACGGGGCCCGGCATCAGCGCGATGGTGCCCGCCGGGAGGTCGTTCCAGAGATGGATGCCGAACGCCGCATCCACCTTGGGCGCGTCGAGCACCCCGTCCCGGATCATCGCCTCCGCGCCGTTCGAGATCTCCTCGGCAGGCTGGAACGCGAGCTTCACGCGGCCCGGGAGAAACGTCCCGTGCAGCCGGCGCGCGACCTCGAGCCCGATGGCGACGTGTCCATCGTGGCCGCAGGCGTGCATCTTGCCCGCGTGCCGGGAGCGGTAGGGGACGTCGTTCGCTTCTTCGACGGGGAGCGCGTCCATGTCGGCGCGGATCAGCACGCAGCGGCTCGTTCCACTCGGCGCGCCGTCGCGCAGGCCGACCACGCCCGTCTTGCCCACGCCGGTCCGCACCGCGTAGCCGAGCCGCTCGAGCCGCTCCGCGACGAGCGCGCTCGTGCGCCGCTCCTCGAAGCCCAGCTCGGGGTGTTGATGGAGATCGCGGCGGGTGGCGATCAGGCCCGAGCGGTCGATGGGAGGGAGAGTCATCGTTGTACGTTGTACGACGGTACGTTGTACGTGGTAGCACCTCTTACAACGTAGCGTCGTAGCGACGTATAACAGGTCATACCCGCGAGCTCGGGCACAGTCGGTTGATCACGCACACCTCGCATTTCGGCCGCCGAGCGATGCACACGCGACGCCCATGCAGGATCAGCGTGTGCGAGAACCACGTCCACTTGTCGCGCGGCACGAGCGCCATCAGGTCGCGCTCGATCTTCACCGGGTCCTTCTCCTTCGTCAGGCCGAGCAGCGTCGCGAGCCGCTGGACGTGGGTGTCGACCACTAGCCCCTCGTTCTTTCCAAACCACGTGCCGAGCACCACGTTCGCGGTCTTGCGGCCGACGCCGGGGAGCTGGACCAGCTGTTCCATCGTGTCGGGTACCGCGCCTCCGTGGCGCTCGACCAGCGCCTGCGCCATCCCGATGATCGACTTGGTCTTGTTGCGGAAGAATCCCGTGCTGTGGATCTCCTGCTCCAGGACCTGCGGGTCGGTGCCGGCGTAGTCTCGCGCGGCGTGATACTTCGCGAACAGGGCGGGGGTGACCATGTTGACCCGCGCATCGGTCGATTGGGCCGAGAGAATGGTCGCCACCAGGAGCTCGAGCGCGCTGTGGTGCTGCAGGGCGCAGGTCGCGTCGGGATAGGCCTTCTCGAGGCGCGCGATGATCTTGCGAACCCGCGCCCGCCGCTCGGCCTCACGGCCCGAGCGTTTCCTCGGTGCGGCTCTCGCCTTGGTGGCCATCAGCCCGTGGCGACGAGCCGGGCCCGCGTGAACGCGAGAAACGCATCGGCGTGGCGGGTGTTCAGGACCTGGTCGGGGTCGAGCCAGCCCTTGCGGGCGATCCCCAGACCGACGGCGACGTTGGTCATGCCGCCCGTCGAATGGGCGTCCGCGCCAATGGAGAAGGTGACACCCAGGTCGCGCGCCCGCCGCACCACGCGCCAGTCGAGGTCGAGACGATGCGGATCGGCGTTCACCTCGACGGCGATGCCCCGCCCGGCGGCCTTCGCGAGCACCTGCTCCAGATCGATCGCGTACGGCTCGCGCTGCAACAGGAGCCGGCCGGTGGGATGGCCGAGGATCGCGAGATGAGGATCGTCCATGGCGGTGAGCACGCGCCGCGTCATCTCGGCTTCGGACATCCCGAAGCGCGAGTGGATCGAGCCGATCACGAAGTCGAACCGATCGAGCACGTCGGGTCCGTAGTCGAGTGTGCCATCCGCCAGGATATCGGCCTCGACCCCCTTGAGCACGCGGAGCCCCGCGACCCGGGCGTTCACCGCGTCGATCTCGACGTGCTGCTGGACCACGTCCTCGGTCGCGAGCCCGCCCGCGTACGCGGCCGACTTCGAGTGATCGGTGATGCCCACCCACTCGTAGCCCGCGGCGCGGCACGCCGCCGCCCAGTCGGCGATCGTCACGGTGCCGTCCGAGTAGTTCGAGTGGCAGTGCAGGAAGCCGCGCAGGTCGCCCCGCTCGACCAGGCGCGGCAGCCCATCGTTGGCGGCCGCTTCCAGCTCGCCGTGGCCCTCGCGCAGCTCGGGCGGCACCCATGCGAGGCCGAGGGCGCGGTACAAGCTCGGCTCGTCGGGAAATGCGGTCGAGAGTGAGACGCCCATGGCGCGGGCGCGGGTCTCGAGCGCCGCGACGTGGTCAGGGGAGCCGGTCGCCCGGATCCAGTCGAGCCCGAATCGCTCGGGCGTGGTGAGGAGCACGTCCACGACGGTGCCGGATGCGAAACACAGCGTCACGTTCCCTTCTCGCCCTGCGATCTCGGTGACACCAGGCGCCCGGGCCAGCCGCCTGACCAGCGCCTCGCGCGCGGCCTGCCCCTCGTGCACGGCGACCAGGTCCAGCGCTCCGATCAGCTCGCAGCGTCGCCGCACGGCTCCGGCGGTCTCGACCCGCAGCACGCCCCCGCTCTCGAGGCCGGCGAGGGCGCGCCGAACGGCTTCGAGCTCGTCCTGTGCGTGGTGGAACAGCCGTAGCGAGCTGGCCTGACGCAGGTGGGCTATGCCGCGGCGCACGTTCTCCGCGGTCTTGGCGCCGAAGCGCGGCAGCGCCGCCAGGCGCCCGTCGCCTGCGGCGGCCTCGAGCTCGGCGAGCGACTCGATCGCGAGCGATTCGTGGATCTGGCGCAGCTTGGCGGCCCCCAGACCGGGAATGCGGAGCATTTCCGCCAGGCCCGGCGGCACCTGCTCGCGCAGCTCGTCGAGCGCGCTCGAGCGGCCCGTGGCGAGGAGCTCCGACCGGGCGGCGTGCTGCATCGCGCGGACGCGAGACGCGCTCTCCCCTTTGACCACGAGGAACGCGGCGAGCTGGTCGAGGGTCTGGCGGACGGCGTGTTTGTCCATGCTGGGCGGAACGTAATCCCGTTC
>QHTS01000026.1 GCA_003220905.1 Gemmatimonadota bacterium
GGGTACATGCAAGGCCATCCTCGTACGCTGCGCCTACCCTCTCGGACCGGAGCGCCGTCTCGCAGCTTGGCTCTCGCCCGGCCGCCCAACTGGGCTGCAGCTTCTGTGTCTCGCAAGGAGGATGCCAGGCACATCAGGAGCCGTCCGAGAATGGCACGGCAAATCTGAGGCGCCTTCGTGCCATCCCTGTCGCTTGCGTGCCACAGTGCAGGGGGCGTCGTCGCGTTCGCGCCCTTCCGCCTCGCCGGAGGGCGTGGTAGCTTCGCCACGGTGAAATCTTTGTCGGTCGCATGTATCGTGGGTGTGGCAGTGGGCGCGGCGCCGCCGGTCGTGCTTCGCGCACAGGGCGACGCGGCCGCGCCCGCTCCGGCGGTCGATCCGTCGTGGTTGCAGGTCGATACCGTAACCAAGACGGTCACCTTCCAGCTGGTGGCGGGTCTCACGGGTCTCAACGGCGCCCTCAACTTCAACGGGTTCCGGGACGGTGGGCTGACGCTGACGGTGCCACTGGGGTGGACGGTCGTGATGCACTTCCGGAATCACGACGGGATGCTCCCCCATTCTGCCGAGATCATCGCGGACACCCATCCCCTTCCCACAGGGCCAGTTGCGCCCGTTTTCCCCCGCGCGTTCACGCTCCGGCTGGACCAAGGGCTCATCTCGGAACAGACCGATGACATGCGCTTTATTGCGGATGGGGGGGGGTCCTATCTAATATTTTGCGGGGTTCCGGGCCATGGGGCGGCCGGCATGTGGATTCGCCTGGACGTTTCGGGCTCGCTCCGGACGCCGTCCCTGGTGGTCACTCCTGCGGGGAAACCCTAGCCTCGCGGGAGCGGGCGCAGCAGCATCGACTCGCTCTCAAGGAGGTGGACGCCGGTTTTTCCTTTCAGTCACAATTGCAGGTGAGAAGCCAGACGAGTATAACTGGTGGGAGAACCTTCCCACCCGGCTGTAGCGGGCGCCGTGCGGGTGCAGGGGCGCCTCGAGGGCACGAGCGGTAGGCTTTCGCAGGTAAACTCCCAAGGAGGGAATCTCGTATGAAGCGTCTCACGCTGTTGTTGTTGGGCTTGGCGCTGGGCGTCTCCGCGACGGCCAGCGCACAAGGCCTGACGATGCAGATGTCCAACGGATGGGCATTCCAGTTTTCCGGGAACGTGAACGTCTTCTGGGCGTTCTCGAAGGTGAATAACAGCGGCCCGGCCAACAGCAGTGTCCGCACCGGACTGCTCCCCACCTTTGCGACGTTCGAAGCGCGCGGCAAGGAAGCCGGCATGAACCTGGCCGTCCACTTCGGGTTCGCGCCGCAGATCAACAACCCTGGTACTCACGATGAGTTCGGCGCGCAGATCGACATGCGCCAGGTGTACCTGACGATCGGTCTCAAGAACGGGTCGCAAATCCTGGCCGGCCGCGAGCTGTCGCTGTTCGGCCGCCAGAACATCCTCAACGACATGACGCTGTTTGGCGTCGGCGCCCTCGGACTACCCAATATCACTCTCGGTGTGCCCAGCAATCCGCCCCAGGGCGGCGGGACCACGCTTGGCAGGATCGGGTACGGCTACATCTATCCCAACTTCAATGCTCAAGTGACCTACAGTACCAAGCCGGGGGAGGCGCAGCTCTCAATCGGCCTGTTCCAACCGAGCGTGAACGGCGCTTATGACGTCACCAAGATCCCGCGCCTCGAGGCGGAATTCACCTACAATCAGAAGTCCGGCAAGAACAACTACATGGTCTGGGTGGGCGGCCTGTGGCAGAGCGCGTCGAACGCGCCCACGGCCGGCAACACCATCAGTTCGTTCGGCGGCACCGCCGGCGTCAAGGCGAGCATGTCCGACCTTTCTCTCGTGGTGAACGGATACATCGGCAAGGGGCTGGGCACGACGCTGATGTTCTCAGGCCTCGGAGGTGGTGGTGTGTCGACGGGCGGCACTGAACTGCGCAGCTCTGACGGCGGCTTCGTGCAGCTGATGTACAAGGTCGGCCCGAAGACCAACCTCGGTGCGAGCTGGGGCTTCAGCCGGCTGAAGAACAACAGTGCCACGGTGGCGGCCGGTGGCGACGGGAACGAAGCCGTACGGTCGAACCTGTATTCGTACACCGCCGGGGTCTACCATCAGTGGACCAAATCCCTGAAGCTCGTCCTCGAGGGCACAGAGGAAGGGACGACTGGTGTCACCGGCCTCGCCGGGTCGGCAGGTGTGAAGATGATCAACGTGTCCGGCGGCTTCATGCTTTTCTACTAACACCAGAAAGACGTAACACGAAGGCGTAACACGAAGGCGTAACACAGAGACGTAACAAGAAGAGGTAGCAAGAAGGCGTAAAGGCCGGGAGTGATGCCCCGGCCTCTTACGTTTGTGCGTGACGTCTTTGTGCTACGCTTTCGTGTTACGTCTTTGCGTGACGCCGTTTATTTGTATCTGTAGGTGATCCGCCCTCTCGTCAGATCGTATGGCGAGAGATCCACCGCGACCCGATCCCCCTGCAGGATCCGAATGTAATTCTTGCGCATCTTGCCGCTGACGTACGCCAGCACCTCGTGCCCGTTCTCGAGCTTCACGCGGAAGGTCGTGTTGGGAAGCACTTCGCTGACCGTACCCATCATCTGTATCGCGTCGCCAGCCACGCTCGGTGTCGCTCTCCTTCTCCCGCGGTGGAACGGGGGATCTCACAGTCGAACGATATGCGGATCCATGGTATCGTCCCGCGGTGCGGTGGGCCCTCGCTCGATGTAGGACGCATGGCGGCCGCAGCTCTGGCACGTCAGCGTCACGCGCTCCGGCGCGAGCGGCGCGGCGCCCCCCCGGCTACCCCGGCGTCGGGGCGCGCGCACGATCGACCGCGTGCCGCAGGAGGGGCACACCAGCGGTACGTGCTCACGGTCCGCCGCAATCAGCGCCAGCGCTTCGGGCGCCCGATATTCCTTGATTCCGCGTCGTCCCACCGCTCGTCGCACCTCCAGGAGCGAAATGTAGCCACCCCTGGAAGGTGGGCGCCTTGACACCTCTCGGAGGAGGCGTATCTCTCACGAAGCCCGGAAGTTGCCCGCGGAGGTGACCATGGACCGCCCCCAGTACGAGCCGCTCGCGCAGATCGAGGTCGACGCCGCCAAACCGGAGCCTCAAGGCTTCACGCTCACCGGTCAGG
>QHTS01000203.1 GCA_003220905.1 Gemmatimonadota bacterium
GAGCCCGGCGAGCGCGCCGTCATCGACTCGATCGTCAATGCGTTTATCATCGCCCATCCGGGGATCGTGTTCGCGATCAGCGCCGGGAACGACGGGCCCGGCCTGTCCACCGTGGGCCTGCCCGGCTCGGCCGACCTCGCCGTCTCCGTGGGCGCCACGCTGCCGGGGATCTACGTCCCGCTCGAGGAGGATGGGGCGCCGCCGGTGGCGGGTGACTTCGTCGGCTCGTTCAGCGGGCGCGGCGGTCGGTTCGGGAAGCCCGACGTGCTCGCGCCGGGGTGGGCCTTCTCGACTGTTCCCTCGTTCGACACCGGGAACGAGATCAAGGCCGGCACGAGCATGTCGGCCCCTTACGTGGCCGGCTTGGCGGCGTGCCTCATATCGGCCGTGGCGCAGGAGGGGCGCAAACCGGACGGCGCCGAGGTGAGCGCCGCGCTCCGGGTCGCCGCCGCCGGCCTGCCCGGCGCGGGCGTACTCGACCAGGGAGCCGGCGTGCCGCAGCTCGAGCGGGCGTACCGTTGGCTGCTCGCGGGACATCAGGGCTCCGGCTACGTCGTGCGCGCGACCAGCGGGGGTGGGTCGGCCGCCTTCCGGCGCGACGGCTTGGCGGGCCCGGGTGACACGGTCGAAACGTTCCGGGCGAGACACGTCACCGGACTGCGGGTTGCACGGTTCTCGTTGAAGAGCGACGCCTCGTGGCTGTCCGCCCCCGCGATGCTGTCGGCGGGATCCCGCGAGACCGAGATCCCGCTCACCTACTCCGCTCCCGCGCTCGCAGCGCCGGGCGTGTACGTGGGAACGGTGACCGCCTGGAATCCCAGCGATGCGCTCGCCGGCCCGCTGTTCCGGCTCGTTAACGTCGTGGCCGTCCCGTACGACCTCGCGGATAGCCCCCTGTCGGACGAGCGGCGCACGATCGGCGCCGGCCAGGTGCGCCGGTACTTTCTGCGCGTGGCGCCGCCGGGCGCCACCCTGGTAGCCACGGTCACGCTCGCCGATTCCGGGCAACAGACCGCCAAGGCGATCCTGTACGAGCCCAATGGCGCGCCATTTCGAGAGCTTGCGCGCGATTCGATCGTTCCGCTCGGCGGATCCCAGGTGGGCACGGCCCGGTTCGTCGTCCGCGCAGAGGATGCCGCGGCGGGTGTGTACGAGCTGGATGTCGTCGCGCCGCCTCGCTCCGGGGCCGTCGCGACCGTCCGCGCGCAGCTCGCGCCACTCACACTCGCGGATCGGGAAGCGACGAACCCGGGCCCGGCAATCGTCAGCGCGCGTGTCACGCAGGTGTTGCTCGGCGCGGAGCGCGCTCTGGAGGTGGCGGGCCGCGGCGCGACGCCGGAGAGCCTCACGGTCTCGGTGCCCGATTGGGCGGCGACGGCGGTGGTCGAAGTCGAGGTCCCGCGCGAGCAGTGGCGCGAGTTCACCGACTTCGGCGTGACCGAATTCGATTCCACGGGGCAGCAGGTCTCCCAGGGGCCGCTCGAGTACGCGCTCGGGCGGCAAACCTTCGCGGTACCGGCGGCCTTGCAGGGCCATCCGCTCATCGTCGAGCTGTATCCGGGCTTTGCAAGCGTCAAGGGCGTGCACCCGTGGCGGGGGAAAGTGCGGGTGCGCTTCCTGCTGAGCGAGCCACGCCCGCTCGGCGACGGCCGGGACATGACCGTGCTCCCGGGTGGACGCGCTCCACTCCCCGTCGAGCGGACGCGGGAGCTGGCCTTGCCCCAGGGCTTCGCGCCGCTCGTCGAGGTGAAAGTGCGCTCATCCGGCGGGGGCGCCGGTGGGGGTGCCCCCGACGCGGCCCGCCGAGTGGTCGTCAGTCCGTGAAACCGCGGCCCGCCACGGTGCGCATCGCCGCGGGGCAGGGGTTCTGGGGTGACTGGCTCGAGGCGCCGTACCGCCAGGTGACCGGCGGACCGGTGGACTACCTCATGATGGACTACCTGGCCGAAGTCACGATGTCCATCTTGCAGAAGCAGAAGTCGCGCGATCCGTCGCTCGGGTACGCGAAGGACTTCATCCCGCAGATGGAGCGCATCCTACCAATCGTCGCGGAGCGGCGGATCAAGATCACCGCGAACGCGGGCGGCGTGAACCCCCGGGGCTGCGCGCAAGCGGTGGCCGAGACCGCGCGCCGCCTGGGGCTCGGCGGCAAGCTCCGGATCGGGGTGGTGACGGGGGACGATCTGTTGGGGCGGTTGGATGGGCTCCTGGCCCGCGGGCACGAGCTCAGGAACCTCGACACCGGCCGGCCATTGTCCGACGTGCGCGACCGGGTCGTCTCCGCCAACGCCTATCTCGGCGCCTGGCCGGTCGTGGAGGCGCTGCGCGGCGGCGCGGACATCGTCGTGACGGGACGCGTCACCGACACCGGGCTCACCCTCGCGCCCCTGATTCACGCCTTCGGGTGGCGGCCCGATGCCTGGGATCTCCTCGCCGCAGGGACGGTCGCAGGCCATACGATCGAATGCGGCGCGCAGTGCAGCGGGGGCAACTGCCTGGCGGACTGGGAACGGATTCCCGACCTCGCGAACGTCGGTTACCCGATCGTGGAAGCGGCGCCCGAGGGAACGTTCGAGATCACCAAGCATCCGGGCACCGGCGGGCGGATCAGCGTGGCGGGGGTGACCGAGCAGCTCGTCTATGAGATGGGGAATCCCGCGGAATACATCACTCCCGACTGCATCGCGGATTTCACCACGATCCGGCTCCAGCAGACGGCGAAAGACAGAGTTCAGGTGTCCGGCGTCACGGGGAGACCCGCCACGGACAAGCTCAAAGTGTCGATCGGCTATTTCTACGGCTTCAAGGCGGTTGGCACCCTGGTCTATGCGTGGCCGGACGCCTACAAGAAAGCCCAGGCCGCGGATCGGATTCTCCGGCAACGGCTCGCCGATCTCGGTCTCACCTTCGAGTCGCTGCTCACGGAGTTCGTGGGCGCCGATGCGACCCATGGCCCGCTCGCGCGCGCGAGTACACCCCTCGATCAGCTGCCGGAAGTGCAGCTGCGGATCGGCGTCCGGTCGCCCGAGAAAGCTGCGGTCGAGCGGTTCACGCGCGAGATTGCGCCGCTGATCCTGAACGGACCGCCGAGCGTCACCGGGTTCGCGGGCGGACGACCGAAGCCGGAGGAGATCGTGGCGTACTGGCCCGCACTCCTCGACAAGCGCACGGT
>QHTS01000202.1 GCA_003220905.1 Gemmatimonadota bacterium
TAGTATTCCAGCACCATGCCGGCCGTCGTGAGCTGGCGCCAGCGCGTCCCGTCCCAGATCTCGGGAATCGGGACGGCCGTGCTGTTTTCGTCCGTGCCGGCGACGGAGAGCACCTCGCCGTCCGGCAGCGTGGTGTTGGTGGGATACCATCGCCCCCTGGCCATCGGCGGCGCGACCTGCCACGAGCGGGTGGCGGCATCAAACAGGTTGGTGTTCGGCAGACCCCGGACGCCGCTGATGTGCCCGCCGGCGACGAGCAGCCGCCCGTCGGCGAGGAAGGTATGACCGGCGCAGAACAGCAGCGAAGGACTAGGGACGGGCGTGAACGTCCCCGTGGCGGGTTCCCACACCTGCGGATCGCCCTGCAACCCCCAGCTCAACACCGTACCGTCGCGCAGCAGGTGCACGTGGAGCTGGACGATCGGCGCCGGAAAGACGGACGACCATCGGCCGACCCGCGCTTCCACCTCCGGCGACGGTGCGACGGTATCCGGCGGGGTATACACCACCCTGAGATAGGGGCGCCTGCTCGGGGTCGAATCGTCACTGCTGCTGAACGTGCGGTACCGATCCCGCGCCTTCGACGGATCAGAATTCACCAGCAAACCGAAATTGGCGGCAGGGTTGCTCAGCCAGTCCCGGGCGAGGGACGTCACGTCCCACTGTTTGAAGCCCGGTGTCTTGTCGACGTTCTTCGTATCGACCGGGGCACCGATGTCCGCCTGCGCCAACGGAACGCCGTTGTAACAACAGCCGTTCGGCGTCCACGAATTGACCCCGTCGTACGTATAGCCCGTCGCGCTGTTCACGACGGGGTTCTTGTTGACGATCTTGTGCACGGTGACGGTGTAGGTCGGATCGGCGCTGGCGTCACTCCCGGTGAGATTGAGGTTCAGCGTGGCGCTCGATATCGTCGATCCGGCAGGCAGGGTCCTGAGATCGAACTTCATCACAATCGCGTTGGCGCTCTTGGCATCGGGCCAGGTGTACAGATTGAGCGTGGGCGCCGCGGCATTGTTCGTCGCATTGATGTTCAGATATGTGTCGCCGATAGGAGGGAACAGCGACGACGGCTGCCCGGCCGGCGGTTGCGGCGGCGGTGTGGCCGTGTCCGGTGGGGCATACACCACCGTCAGATACGGACGGCTGCTCGGAACCGGATCCTCACTGCTGCTGAACGTGCGGTACCGATCCCGCGCCTTCGACGGATCGGAATTCACCAGCAGACCGAAATTGGCGGCCGGGTTGCTGAACCATCCCTGGACCAGGGACGTCACGTCCCACTCTTTGAATCCCGGTGCCTTGTCGACGTTCTTCGTATCCACCGCGGCACCGATGTCCGCCTGCGCCAACGGAATGTTGTTGTAACAACAGCTGTTCGGCGTCCACGAATTGCTCCCGTCGTAGGTGTAGCCCGTCGCGCTGCTCACGACGGGGTTCTTGTTGACGATCCTGTGGACTGTGACGGTGTAGGTCGGATCGGCGCTGGCATCACTCCCAGTCAGATTGAGGTGCAGCGTCGCGCTTGAGACGGTGGATCCCGCAGGGATGCTCGCGAGATCGAACTTCATGACGATCGCATTGGCGCTCCGAGCATCAGGCCACGTATACAAATTGAGTGTGGCCGCCGTCGCATTGTTCGTCGCATTGATGTTCAGATACGTGTCGCCAGTCGGACTGATGGCGGTGGTCTGCAGGGGCGCGGCCATGACCGCCGCATGAGGCGCGTGAGGCGCCTCGGTGACGGACGGTTGATCCTGGCACGACCCGACGATCAGCGCGATCGAAAGCGCCAGGGCGAGGAGTGCCTGTGACGGCTTGAAGGTCGGCATGAGCGCTTCCTGATGAGTGGTCCACCCGCGCGTCGCGAGGCCGCCGCGGTGGTCTGCATACGTCGCGCCACTGCTACGGGTGGGCGCAGCCGGTGGACTCGGGGGCGGGGCAACGTCGGTTGTGTGTGGCACGCCCGCAGCCGCTGTGGCGTGGTTGTGGCCGTCGAGACGCCGCTACGAGAGCGTGGTCGCCGCCCAAACCCGCGCTGCTTCGTCCCGCAGATCGCGCAGGTTGAAAGGTTTGCGGACGTAGCGCAGGCCCAGCCGCGCCAGGAGCTCCTCGGCCGCCGGCGGCAGGTCTCCCGTCGCAACCAGCACGCGGTCCTTGAGCCCCGGGTGCGATTCCATCAGCTGCTCCACGAACAGATGGTCGTACGCCCGCGCTTGGGCGTCCGCGAGGATCAGGTCGTACGGGCGCGTGCGCGCGAGGTCGAGCGCGTGCTGCGGATTGCGCGCCACCTCCACCGCGTGCCCGTCGCGCCCGAACAACGCTTTCACCATGCGGCGCACCGCGGGATCGTCGTCCACGAGGAGGATCGAGCGCTTTGCGGCGGGCGGCGCGAGGACCTGGAGCTCGGCCGTATCACGTCGCGCGGCCTCGGTCAGCGTGGGCGCGGGCGGCAGGTCCACGAGAAACGCGGCGCCCCCCTCGGCCGGCCGCTCGACCGTGATCCGCCCGCCATGCGCGTCCACGATGGAGTAGGTGATCGAGAGGCCGAGCCCCGTCCCTCGGCCCGGCTCTTTGGTGGTGAAGAACGGCGTGAAGAGGTGCGGCAGCACGGTGTCCGCGATCCCCGACCCTGAGTCCGTGACCCGCATGCGCACCCGGTCGTCCACCCACGTGCTCAGCAGGATCACGCGCGGCCGCTCCGGCGGGTTCTCGGCGACGGCCTGCGCCGCGTTGTTGAGCAGGTTGATCACCACCTGCTGGAGCGCGTGGCGATCCCCCAGCACCGGGGGGAGGGGCGCCAGGTTCTTCTCGATCGTGACGTCCTTGAGCTTGAGGTCGTAGCTCATGAGGAGCAGGGTGCGCTGGATCACGTCGTTCAGATCCACCGCGGCCTGCTCCCCGGGTCCCTTCCGCGCGAAGGTCAGCAGGTTCCGCACGATCCGTCCCGCGCGATCCGCCTGCTCGTGAATCACTCGTAGATGCCCGCGGTCCTTCGTCCCGAGCTCCTGCTGCTCGAGCAGGAACTCGGACAGCCCCGCGATCGACGTGAGCGGGTTGTTGAGCTCGTGCGCCACGCCCGAGACGAGCTGCCCCACCGCCGCGAGCTTCTCGCTTTGGATCAGCTGCGCCTCCAGCGCCTGTTGATCCGTCACGTCCTCGACCAGCACGACGACGCTCTGGTCGTGCGCCGGGGCCGGGATGCGGGCGGCGTTGACGCGGATCGTGCGGCCGAGCGTCGTCGAGCGGAGCACCACCGGCTGCACCCGATCGCCTTGGCGCGCCGCGACCAGCAGCTCGAGCAGGGCGGGGGAAGGACCGAGCAGCGCCTCGCCCAGGTTGCGGCCGATCACCGCCGGGAGCGGAGCGCGGAGCATGGCCGCGAGCGCGCGGTTGGCGCGGCTGATGCATCCATGATCGTCCACCACGGCGATCCCTTCCGACAGCGCGTCGAACGCCGTCTCCCACTGCTCCTTGGCGTGCTGCACCATCTGGAAGAACCGGGCGTTGGCGATCACGATCGCCGCGTGCGTGGCCACGGTCGAGAGCAGCCGCCTGTCCTCGGGCGCGAACGCGCGGTCCCGCGGGTTCGCGATCACCAGCGTGCCCACCACAACCCCGTGCGCGCGCAGCGACACCGCGGCGGCGGAGTCCACGACCACGTCCGCCAGGAGCGGCGTCGGCTCGCCGCTCGAGCCGCGGACCAGCTCCAGCCGCTCGTGGCTCAGCGAGCGCGCGACGAGGCCCGGATCGTCGGGAGCGATGGCCCGACCGGCGAGTCCCGCCAGCGTCCCCTCGGCCGCCGTGACGTGGAGGGGACGCTCACCCCCGCCTTCCCCCTCCGCCGCGAGCGCGACCAGCGCTCCCTGCGCGTCGAGAAACCGCATCGCGTAACGCACGACCTGCTCCACGATGCGATCGAGCTGCAAAGAGCCCGCGAGGATGTAAGACAGCTCCTGGAGGGAGAAGAGCTCAGAGAGGCGGCGGTTGAGTTCGTCCGCCGCCCGCCGCCGGTCGCGCTCGCTCCGCTCGAGGCGCCGTTTGAGGTGGAGCGCTCCCCAGCCGAGCCCGCCCGCGAGGAGCAGGACGAGGGCGACGAGAACGAGCGACATGGTTCGCACAAGAATAATGGCTGCTTGACCGTCCGAATCCCGACTTTTAGATTCGGCTATCTCTGTTTGATACCCATTCTCAACTAGCCTGGCCACGGAGTTGCGATGCGGATGCTGCTTGGGTGGGGCCTCTTTGTTCTGATGGCGCCCTTTCCCCTCCAGATCCTCGCCGCGCAGGAGCGCACCACGGTGGGTGGCTATGGCGAGGTGCACTACACCAACCCCGCCGGCCCCAAAACCCCCCCCGTCGTCAACCTGGCCCGCTTCGTCGTCTACCTCGCGCACAGCTTCGATGATCGCCTGGCGTTCCGCTCCGAGCTCGAGGTCGAGGACGCGAAGATCGAGGGGGGGCAGGCGGGCGGCGAAGTCTCGCTCGAGCAGGCCTACCTCGACTACCGCCTCGCGGACTGGATCACGCTCCGCACGGGGCTCGTGCTGCCGCCGGTGGGGATCATCAACGAGACCCACGAGCCGCCGACCTTCAACGGCGTGGACCGCCCCGGCTTCGACCACGACGTGATTCCCACCACCTGGCGCGAGATCGGCGTGGGCGCGGTCGGCACCGTTCCCGGTAGGAGCGGGCTCGCGTATCGGGTGTACGTGGTGAACGGGCTCCGCGCCGAGGGCCTGTCGGCCGGCGAGGGGATCCGGGAAGGACGCCAGGAGGGCCGCCGGGCGAGCTTCGCCAACCCGTCTGTCACGGGGCGGCTCGAATGGGCGCGCCCGGGTGTGAAGATCGGCGGGTCATTCTGGTATGGGGGCACGGCGGACACGAATGCGGCCGTCGGGACCGGGACTTTCGGGGCTCCGGTGGCGCTCCTCTCCGCGGACGCGCGCTACGAGAGCGGGCCGTTCGCGTTGCGGGCCGTGGTCGCGAACATCAGCGTGAGCGACGCCCAGGCGATCAACGCGGCGTACGGGCAGTCCGTGGGCAGCCGCATCGCCGGCGGCTACCTCGAGGCGGCCTACAACCTGCTGCGGCTGCTTGCTCCGGCGTCCTCCCAGAAGGTCAACGCGTTCGTCCGCCACGAGCGCTACGACACCCAGGCGAGCGTCCCCGCCGGCGTAACGCGGGACCGGTCGCTGGCGCGCCGCGTCACGACGTTGGGCGTCACCTACAAGCCCACCTGGAATACCGCCTTCAAAGGGGACTATCAGCTGCTCCGCAACGCGGCCGGCGCGGGCGAGTCCGAGGTGCTCAGCCTCGGCGTCGGCTACCAGTTCTAGCGTGACGCTCGCGCTCGCGCTTCTCCTGCTCACGTCGCAAAGCCCGGCCGCGCCGCCGGCGAAGCTCGCCGCCTCGATCGCGCGGCTGTTCGGGCCAGGCGCACGGGTGGACACGCTGCGGGTCGACACGGTCGGCGTGCTGCGGGTGTCGCGCGCCGACTCGCTGCTCGGC
>QHTS01000204.1 GCA_003220905.1 Gemmatimonadota bacterium
GTGCAATACGGCATCCGAGCCGAACAATACGACCGACTCCTCCGGGCTTGCGGATATCGACCGGTTCGCCCGGTTCCTGCGGGCCACCAAGGCGCCCGCCCGCGACACGCTGCTGGCCGCGACCCCCGCGGCGCGCCGCGGGTCGGAATTGTTCGACGCGATCGGCTGCGCTACGTGCCACGTTCGCACCCTGGTCACGGCTGCCGCTGGAACCACGCTCAACGGCGGCAGGGACACCATCCCGCCGGCGCTGGGCGAAAGGACATTTCACCCCTTCGGCGATTTCCTGCTGCACAACGTCGGCACCGGCGACGGGATCGTCATGGCGATGCCGGAGCACTATGGGCCGGCCGTCTATAAGGTCGTGTGGAGGGAATTCTCGATCGACAGTGTCGGCCGCACTCGGAACAAGGTGCGGACGGCCCCGTTATGGGGTGTGCGCCTGCGCCCGCGGCTGATGCATGACGGGGCGTCGCTGACGTTACGCGACGCCATCGTGCGCCATCGGGGCGAAGCGACCGTCGTGTCCAACCGCTTTAAAAGGCTGACCCAGAGCGATCAGGAAGCCATACTCGAGTTCCTGAGGTCCTTGTGACACCGCCGGCGTCGGGCGCTGCTCCTTTGTTACGCGGCGACATGTCGCCGCCGCCACAAGTAGTAGATGACCGGAATTACCACCAGCGTCAGGATCGTGGACGTCACCATCCCGCCCACCATCGGGGCTGCGATCCGCTTCATGACGCTCGCCCCCGCCCCGTGACTCCACAGCGCCGGCACGAGCCCGAGCATGATCGCCAGGACGGTCATGAGCTTTGGTCGCACGCGGTTGACCGCGCCATGCTCGATCGCCGCGACAAGATCTGTTACACCCCATGCACCACGCACCACGCACTTTTCCTTCCACGCGTGATCGAGGTAGATGAGCATCACGACGCCGGTTTCCGCAGCCACGCCAGCGAGCGCGATAAATCCCACCGCGACCGCGATCGACAGGTTGTAGTCGAGCAGCCACATGATCCACACTCCGCCCACCAGGGCGAACGGCAACGACAGCATCACGATCGCCGTCTCGGCTATGGTACCGAAGGTGAGATACAAGAGCAGCGCGATGATCCCGAGCGTGAGCGGGACGACGACCTGGAGCCGCGCCTTCACGCGCTGAATCGCCTCATACTGACCGCTCCAGCGGAGCCAGTAGCCGGGGGGGAGCTTCACCTGGCGCGCCACGACGCCCTGAGCGTCGCGTACATAGCTCCCTACATCCCGCCCCCGCACGTCGATCGACACCTGATCGTAGAGGTAGCCGCCCTCGCTCCGGATCATCGGGGGGCCGGGGCTGAACTGAATGTCCGCCACCTGCCCGAGCGGCACCTGCGGACCGTCACTGCTGCCGACCAGGAGCCGGCTGATCGTGGCGGGGTCATCCCGGAAGTCCCGGGCATAGCGCACCTGCACGGGGTAGCGCTCGCGGCCCTCGACGGCCGTGGTGATCTCCTCCCCGCCGAGCGCCAGGCTGATCACCTCCTGCGCGTCGCCCGTGGTGAGTCCATAGCGGGCGAGGGCATCCGCATCCGGCCGGATGTCCAGGTAACGTCCCCCGAACGACCGCTCGGCGTAGACGCTCGCCGTGCCCGGGAGCGGCGCGAGCGTGCGCTCGATCTCCTGACCGATGCGCTGGATGGTCTGGAGGTCGGGACCGAAGATCTTGACCGCGAGGGTCGTCCGCACGCCGGTCGAGAGCATGTCCGTGCGGTTCTTGATCGGCATCGTCCACGTGTTGACGGCGCCCGTGAGGCGCAGCCGCCGATCCATCTCCGCGATCAGGCGATCCTGGGTCATCCCCCGTCGCCACTCGGACTCGGGCTTCAGGTTCACGACGGTCTCGACCATCGACATCGGCGCCCAGTCGGTGGCCGTATTCGCCCGCCCCGCCTTGCCCCAGACCGACGCGACCTCAGGAAATGTCATGAGGATGCTGTCCTCCACGTGGAGGAGGCGCCGCTGCGTCGTGAGGGATACCGCTGGCAGCGTGTTGGGCATGTACATCAGCGAGCCCTCGTTCAGCGGCGGCATGAACTCGCTGCCGAGACCCGCTAACGGAAGGAGCGTCAGGAGCAGGACGCCCGCCGCGCCGCCCAGCACCAGCCAGCGGGCGCGCAGCGCCCATTGGAGCACCGGCCGATAGAGCTGGATCGCCCAGCGGTTGAGCGGGTTCTCCGCTTCCGCGCGGATCCTTCCCTTCACGAACCAGCCCATGAGCGCGGGCACGAGGGTCACCGAGAGCAGCGCCGCGGCCGCCATCGCGAAGGTCTTGGTGAGCGCGAGCGGTCGGAACAGCCGCCCTTCCTGGTCCTCCAGCGTGAACACCGGCAGGAACGACAGGGTGATGATCAGGAGCGACATGAACAGCGCCGGCCCGACCTCGCGCGCCGCGGCGAACACGCGCTCCCAGTGCGGCCGGTCCGGCTCGTGCTCAACGTGCTTATGCAAGTTCTCGAGCATCACGATCGCAGCGTCGATCATGGCGCCGATCGCGATCGCGATCCCGCCGAGAC
>QHTS01000205.1 GCA_003220905.1 Gemmatimonadota bacterium
CCGCTTGCGATCTGCCCGAGAGGCGCGCTCTGAGAACCCCGGGGTCGTTGCCGATTGCGAGGGTCACGTCTCCCGTAAAGCTCGTCACGACGCTACCCGCCGAGTCGAACACGGTGACCTGCACCGGCGGCGTGATGCTGCTTGTGTCTTCATGCCAGCCTACTCGGGATGCAAGCGGCGCACCGCGTCGGCGCCCGTCCCAAGAGCAAGTTCGGGGAGTTCTGTGAGGACCAATGCGGCTACGTGTGGAGTCGAAGCAACGGGTGTGTCGCGCGCCCTACGGGTACTGGCATTTGTCTCGCATTTTGCAGGCGCCAGCCAGGACGCCACTGCCGCCCCCGTAGCGGGCTCGCTAAGTTCTTCGCCTACGCTTCGGCGGCGTAGCTCAGCTGGTTAGAGCAGCGGAATCATAATCCGCGGGTCGTCGGTTCGAGTCCGACCGCCGCTACTATGGCCCTTGGCCGGGGGGGGGAAGCGAGCCCCCGGCCCGGCCAGACTTCAACCAACCCCCTCAGCGTCCGAAGTACCACCGCACCAGCGCCGTCGCGTTCGTCCCCAGGGCATGACCTTTCGCGTCCGAAGCGGTGAACGTCGCAGGGCCGCTTTGAGCCCAGTGGGGCGTCCCGCTGTGGAGGTAGCCAAGCCCGACCTCGCCGCCGATGCTCAGATGCGAAAACAGATGCTCCCCGCCGACCACCACGTTGGCGTACCAGTCGCTCTGCGTCTCTGTGAGCGAGGAGGCTGAAGATCCGTCGGTGAGATTGTCGCGCGTCCACGCGAGACCGATGCGCGGCCCGTAGTACAGGATGGTCGCGCCGTCACCCGGCCGCTGTGTCCCGAGGAGACCGACGCCGAGCAGCAGCACGCGGCTCGATCCGGACACGCTGTTCGCGGGAGCGGCGGGATCGCTCGCCACTTCCTGAAACGAGGTGGTCCGCCAGCCGAGTTGCGGCTCCAGCCGGAAGTGGCTGCCGAGGTTCAGGGGAACGAAGAGGTTGAAGAAGCCGGCGAGCTGACCGGCGGGGCTCGCGATAATGAACGCCATTCCAACGCCGGCCTTGGGGGAGTACACCTGGCCGTCGGCAGTGGCCCGGCAGACGCCTAGGATCCCCAGCGCAATTCCGATCGCTCGCATGATCGCCTCGCAGCGTGAGTGAAGGGGGTGGGGCCCACCCTCAGGCCCTGTGACCAGCTGGCAAAACGAATCCCACCGCTCTCCCGAGTAGCGGAGCGTGAAACGTGCCGTCGAGGTTGCGGACGAGGTCGATCCTTCGAACGACGGAAATGAGAGCAGACGCGGTCGGCCACGGTGGGCGCGGACCCCAGAGCGGCGAGGGCGAACGCGCCTACTCGCGGCCGTGGAGTCCTCTCCAAACCGTCGGTCGAATGTCCCGCGAGCGCTCCGCAGCGTACGCCTGCGCGGCGCGGAGCAGCGCTTCGTACTCGGCCCGCCACTCCGGCGGCATGTTCGCGCGGAAGTGAGCGGCCGTCATTACCGAACCCGTCGCGCTCTGCGCCGCGCCGTGACCCACGTCCAGCACGTCGCCCAGAAAACAGGTGGAGCTCCCCGTATCCATCACGTTTGCCACGCGGCACTCGAAGTGCGCGTAGCAATCGTCGAGCACCGGCACGCCCAGCGTGCCAAGCCGGTGCGGGACGTCCGCGAGCTTGTCGCGCGTGCGCCCGCTCGCGAAGCCGAGGCGGTGGATCAGCTCGAACTGGTCGTCTCGCAAGAGGTGCAGCACGAAGCGGCCGGTCTCGAAGATCAGGTCGTGGCTGTAGTTGAACTTGTGGATGTAGACCGACAGGCGCGGAATCGCGGGCACGATCGACGCCCGGACCGCGCTGTCGGCGATCATGCCGTTGCGCTTTCCACCGCGCTCGGCTGTGATCGCCACGACGGGGGAGGTCAAGTTGCGTAGCAGCTGGTAGATCTGGTCGGGCTGCAGGCTTGGCATGGCCCCATATTAACGGCCCCGCCGGAGCGGCGGGCAAGGCGCGCTGCCCGCAGCCGCCCCGCCAATCATTTATACTACAGGATGGCATCGCTGCTGTCGCGCCTCCGCAACCATCTCGTGCGCACCCGCCTCCTCGGGGAGCCCGGGATCGCCCTGGTGGCCGTGTCGGGCGGCGCCGACTCCGTAGCGCTGCTCGACCTCCTTCACACGCTCGCCCCCGAGTTCGGCCTCTCGCTCGTGGTGGTGCACGTCGATCACGGCATTCGGTCGGACAGCGGGGCGGTCGCACGGGCGGTCGGAGAGCTGGCGGAGCGCTACGAGCTGCCGTTCGAGGTCGGCGAGCTGAGCCTCGGCCCCGACGCCACGGAGACCGTCGCGCGACGGGCGCGCTATGCGTGGCTCGGCGAGGTCCAGCGCCGGCACGGCGCGCGCTACCTGGTGACCGCGCATCACCGGGACGACCAGGTCGAGACGATTTTGCTCCGGCTCCTGAAAGGGAGCGCGCCGGCGGGCCTCGCCGGTATCCCCGCGCGCGGGCGGGGCGGGATCGTGCGGCCGCTGCTTCCCTTCGCGAAAGCCCGGCTCGTAGCGCACGTCGCCGAGCTCCACCTCCCCATGCACGACGACCCCGCGAATCGCGACCCGCGACACCTGCGCAGCTGGGTGCGCACCGTGCTCCTGCCGCTCGTCGCGGAGCGGCTGGGGGCGCGCGCGAGCGACGACGTGTTGCGCGCCGGGCGGGCGGCCGCGCGCGAGCGGCGCGCCTGGGACGGCGTGCTCGACCACCTTCCCGATCTCGGACTGCGCGTCGAGCGGGACCGCATCGAAGTTGCCCGGGGGGGGCTGGCCCGCTATGATGACGTCCTGTCCGCGGCGCTGTTGCGGGCCGCGGCGCGCCGTACCGGCCTCGTGCTGGGTGTGCGTCGCGCGCGCCAACTGGTGGAGTTGGCGCGCCGCCCGTCCGGGCGGCGGCTGCCGCTCGGGGAGAGCTGGATGGCAGAGGTGGCGTTCGATCGCCTGCGGGTGAGCCGCGCGGTCCGGGACGCCGCCGTGGAGGTCGTCCCGACCGGTGAGCGGGGCAGCGCGGTGTTCGGCGAGTTTCGGGTGGCCTGGACGCCCGACCCGGCGCCGGCCCGGCTGCCGCGCACGGACTGGACGACGTGGATCGCGGGAGCGAATTGGGAAGTGCGGCCGCCTCGTCCGGGCGACCGGCTGGTTCCGCTCGGCGGCATCGGGCGGCGGCCGCTGCGGCGGATGTTGATGGAAGCACGAGTACCGCGCAGCGACCGGCCCGGCTACCCGGTGGTCGCCCGCGGCGAAACCATTCTGTGGGTGCCGGGAATCTGCCGGAGTGCGGACGATCTCCCGCGGCCTGGAACCCGGGCGGTACGGGTGGATGTTACCAAGCACGGCGGGCCTGAAGCAGACGGGCGGGCGTGAGCTCAAGCGGATCGTCTTCGATGAGGAGACGATCGCGCGCCGGGTCCGCGAGCTCGGGCAGGAAATCACCGCGGCGTACCCCGACGGTGAGCTGCTGGTGCTGGGTCTCCTCAAGGGAAGCTTCATTTTCCTGAGCGATCTCGTGCGCCGCATCGAGCGGCCGCTCCAGGTGGACTTCCTGGTAGCCGCGAGCTACGGCGCCGATACGATGTCGAGTGGGAACGTTCGCCTGTTGTACGATCCGGAAACAGAGCTGCGGGGTAAGCACATCCTCCTGGTCGAGGATATCGTCGATACGGGGAAGACCCTCAACCGGTTGGTGGCGCTCCTGCGCGAGCGCGCGCCGCGGAGCCTGGAGATCTGTGCGTTGTTGCATAAGCATCTGGCCGAGCATCTCGAGCTCGAGCCGGCGTTCGTCGGGTTCGACGCTCCGCGAGTGTTCCTCGTGGGGTACGGGCTCGATCACGCCGAAAACTTCCGGCACCTGCCGTACGTCGCGAGCCTGACCTGATGGCCAACCGCATCCCGCCGCCGCGCGAATTCAGCTGGGCCCGGACGCTCCGCACGCTCTCGTTCTGGGCGCTGCTGATCGTGGGCTCCATTGCGCTCGTCCAGTTCGCCGCGAACCGACGGCAGGAGACGGTGGACATCTCCTACTCCCAGTTCACCGAGCAGCTCGACAAGACCAACGTCGACACGGTCGAAATCACCGAGCGTCAGCAGGTGAAAGGGAGCTTCAAGACCCCCGTGCCCGTCCGCGGGCGCAACTTCGACCACTTCACGACGCTCTTGCCGTTCGAGTCGAGCGATGCCTGGGTCTCGACGCTGCGCGCCAAAGGCGTGGACGTACGGGCGCGCGAAGAGAAGCAGTCGTTCGGCGTGTTCCTCTTCAGCTTCCTGCCGTACCTGCTGATCTTCGGCCTGCTGATCTTCATGCTGCGCCAGATGCAGCAGGGGGGCAACCGCGCCTTTGCCTTTGGCAAGTCGAAGGCAAAGCTGCTCGCGGGCGACACGCCCAAGGTGACGTTCGCCGACGTCGCCGGCGCAGACGAAGCGAAGCAGGAGCTCGAAGAGATCATCGACTTCCTGAAGGACCCCCAGAAGTTCCAGCGGCTGGGCGGGCGGTTGCCCAAGGGCGCCCTGCTCGTCGGCCCGCCGGGAACGGGGAAGACGCTGCTCGCCAAGGCGGTGGCGGGCGAGGCGGGCCGGCCGTTCTTCTCGATGTCGGGATCGGACTTCGTGGAGATGTTCGTGGGGGTCGGCGCCTCGCGCGTGCGCGACCTCTTCGAGCAGGGCAAGGCGCACGCGCCCTGCATCATCTTCATCGACGAGATCGACGCCGTCGGACGGCACCGCGGCGCGGGACTGGGCGGCGGGCACGACGAGCGCGAGCAGACGCTCAACCAGCTGCTGGTCGAGATGGACGGCTTCGAGTCGAACGACGGGGTCATCCTCCTCGCGGCCACGAACCGGCCCGACATCCTCGACCCGGCGCTCTTGCGGCCCGGGCGGTTCGACCGCCAGATCGTTGTGGACATGCCGGACGTGAAGGGCCGGGAGCAGATCCTCCGCGTGCACACGCGCAAGATCCCGCTCGGCGGCAACGTGGACCTGGAGCGCATCGCTCGCGGGACGCCGGGCCTCGCCGGCGCGGAGCTCGCGAACGTCGTCAACGAAGCGGCGCTGCTCGCCGCCCGCCGGAACAAGGCCGTCGTGGACAATCAGGATCTCGAGGACGCGAAGGACAAGGTGATGCTCGGCCTGGAGCGCCGCAGTCGGGTCCTGTCCGACGAGGAGCGGCGCCTCATCGCCTACCACGAGGCGGGACACGCGCTGGTGTCGCTCAACCTCCCGGGCTCGGACCCCCTGCACAAGGTCACGATCATTCCGCGCGGTCGCGCGCTCGGGATTACGGCGTACCTCCCCGAGGAGGAGCTCCACAAGTACACGAAGCAGTCCATCCTGTCGCGCCTCGCCATGGCCTACGGGGGGCGCGTCGCCGAGGAGCTGGTATTCGGCCCGGAGAAGGTCACGACCGGTGCGGCGCAGGATATCCAGCACGCGACCGACATCGCGCGCCGCATGGTGACGCAATACGGCATGAGCGACACGATTGGACCGATCGCGGTCGGCGACCGCGAGGCGGAGATCTTCCTGGGCCGCGAAGTGGTCCAGCGGCGGGAAATCTCCGAGCGCACGGCGGAGCTGGTCGATACGGAAGTGAAGCGCATCCTCGGCGACGCGTACGAGCGCGCCAAGACGGTGCTGCTCGATCACCGCGATGCGCTCGACCGCCTCGCCGCCGCGCTGCTCGAGCGCGAGACCCTCGACCGCGAAGAGGTCGAGATGGTCGTCGCCGGCAAGCCGTTGCCGCCGGTTCCGCCGCCACCGGCCGCACCCGCCGCACCGACGGCGGAGGGGACGGCGCGCGAGAAGACGCCGGCGGCGCGTGGTCCCGTGCTGGGCAGCCCGCCCCCCGAGCCCGCCGGCGCCTGATCCCGGGGCCGGCCTCAAGGCAACAAAAATCGAACGGTTGCGGTAGGTGTTAGGATTGAGGGCCATGGAAGCGAAGAACGCGGACCTCTCCGCGCTGCGGATCGACCGCGTCGCTGACCCGGTGGTCGCCTCGCCCGGCGCGCGGCGCTGGCTGGCGATCGGCCTGCCTGTCGCGGGTGTCATCGTCCTGGCGGCCGTCCTGTTGGCGACCAGCGGGGCCCTCGGCTCCGCGGTGCCTGTTCGGCTCACGCCCGCCATTATGGTGTCGCCGATGCGGTCTGGAGCGGTGCTCATCGCCAGCGGCTACGTGGTCGCTCAGCGCAAGGCCGCCGTCGCGTCCAAGGGCACCGGCCGCCTCGTCTACCTCGGCGTGGTCGAAGGCGACCGAGTGCGCGTGGGGCAGGTGATCGCCCGCATCGAGGACGACGACGTCCGGGCGCAGCTGGCGGAGACCCAGGCCAACCTCGATTTGAGCCGCGCCGACCTGCGCGATGCCGAGCGGGCGTTGGCGCGTGAGCGCATGCTGATGGACAGCAACTTCACCTCCCAAGCAAGTTACGACGCCGCGGAAGCGCGCTACCAGCGCGTGAAGGCCGGCATCGCCGTCGCCCAGGCGGCGCTGCAGTCGGCCCAGGTGGCGTTGGAAAACACCGTCATCCGCGCGCCCTTCGACGGCACGGTGCTGACGAAAAACGCCGACGTGGGCGAGGTCGTCGCGCCGCTCGCCGGGAGCGCCTTCTCCAAGAGCGCGGTGGTCACCATTGCCGATCTGCGCTCGCTCCAGGTCGAAGCGGATGTGGCCGAGTCGAACCTCGAGGCCATCAGCCTCGACCAGCCGTGCGAGATCGTGCTGGACGCGTATCCCGACGTGCGCTACCCGGCCGTTGTGGCGAGAATCGTTCCGACGGCCGACCGCGCCAAGGCGACGGTGCAGGTCAAGGTCGCCTTCCACTCCTACGACGCGCGCGTCTTGCCGGAGATGAGCGCCAAGGTCCACTTCCTGCCGCGCCCGTCGCGGGTGGCCGTGGACACTCAGCCTGTCCTTGTGGTCCCGAGCACCGCGGTGGCCGAGCGAAACGGCCGTAGCGTCGTTTTCGTCCTGGAGAGGGGCCGAGCGGTGGAGGTGCCGGTCGTCGTCGGTCGGCAGGTTGGGTCGTCGGTGGCCATCCGCGAGGGATTGCGTCCCGGGGTTCAGGTGGTCGACAGCGTCGGCGCCCGCCTGCGCGGCGGCGCCAAAGTCACCGTGCAGTAGAGGAGCACATGCCCAATTCGATCGTGCAAGTCCGCGGGGTCTCGAAGTCCTATCGACGCGACAGCATGGCGATCCCCGTGCTGCGCGACATCTCACTGGAGGTTCCCGAGGGGGAGTTCCTAGGCCTGATGGGCCCCTCGGGGTCCGGGAAGACCACGCTGCTCAACCTGATCGCGGGCATCGATCGGCCCGACGCGGGCAGCGTCTCGGTCGCGGGCACCGACGTCACGACGCTCAGCGAGTCGCAGCTCGCCCGCTGGCGGGCCACGCACATCGGCTTCGTGTTCCAGTTCTACAACTTGATCCCCGTGCTCACGGCCTTCGAGAACGTCGAGCTG
>QHTS01000206.1:0-1246 GCA_003220905.1 Gemmatimonadota bacterium
ACGAGCACCATCCCCTCGGCGCCGAGGGTGAGGAGCAGGTTGTCCACGCCGAGCTTGTCGAGCGAGGTGGGGAGGGCGTCGGGGTGCGCGAGGTCGAGCGTCGCGCCCATCGCCTGCTCGAGCTCCCGGCGGTTGGGCTTGAACAGCGTCGCGCCCCGGTAGGCGAAGAAGTGCTTGAACTTGGGGTCCACGATCACGGGGATGCCGCGTTTTTTGGCGAGGGTCATGGCCCGCTCGATCACGCCCGGCGTGAGCGTGCCCTTGTTGTAATCCTCGATCAGGACCGCATCGGCGTCCGCCATGGCAGCGTCGAGCTGGCCGAGCAGCTGGTTCTCGGCCCGCGGTGCAATCAGGTCCTCGACTTCTTCGTCGATCCGCACGACCTGCTGGCCGCGCGCGGTGACCCGCGTCTTGGAGGTCGTGGGCCGCGCGGCGGCGACGACGATGTGGCGGTCGGCGAGCCGGTTCTGGGCCAGCTCGGCGCGCAGCGAGTCGCCCCGCGCATCGTCTCCGATGACCGCGACGAGGCGGCACTCGGCCCCGATCGCCGAGACGTTGGCGGCCACGTTGGCCGCGCCGCCCAGCGCGGAGCGCCGCGTATGCACGGTCACCACCGGCACGGGGGCTTCCGGTGAGATCCGCTCCGCGTCGCCCGCGAGATAGATGTCGAGCATTGCGTCACCGACGACGACGACGCGACCCGTCGCCATCTTCCCGAACAGCTGCTCGAGATGGTCGCGCGTGACGCGGGGCTCGGGGGTGGGGATGCTCAGGGTAGCACCCCTTCCACATGAAAGCGATAGGCCAGCGTCAAGGCTCCGATCCACTTGGTCTGACTCGCGCCGCTCACGTGGCCGGCGTTGCGAATGACGTGCACGCCGCCGTTGCCCGACAATCCCCACGCGCCGCGCTGCCACGCGGCGCCCACGGCAAGCCGCACGGTGCGCTCCACCACGCCCGCGAACAGCGTGGGCGTCGTCCCGTAGGCCGCGACCGGTGGATAGGGAAGACGGAAGTCGCCTTCACCTTGGCGCAGCAGCGTCGCCTCGGGCTGAACCAGCACACCGGGCCCGGCGAGCAGGCTCGCGCGCAGCGTGAGCTGATCGTAGTCCGAGAAGTTACGACCCAGGCCCACCAGCCGGCTCTCCACCGCCTCGGCAGGATTGGGCGTCCGATACGTGAGGTTCGCGACCTGGGTGTAAAAGCCCGTGATCACCACGCCCTGCACCACCGTTTCCGCGCCAAG
>QHTS01000206.1:1305-2621 GCA_003220905.1 Gemmatimonadota bacterium
ACGCCGAGCAGGCTGTTGACCGTGATGTTGCGGTCGTACTCGACCAGCAGGCCGACGTTGAGGATGTTCGCGAACCACGGCTCGAGCGTCCGGGCGGGGCCCGCGGCGATCGCACCTTCCCAGAAGCCGAGGGTCGTGGCGGCGCCGGGTCGCCACAGCAGGCGATGGACCACGAAGAAACGGTGGGTCGGCGTGACGGTAGTGTCGGCCAGGTCGTCCAACTCGGTCACGATTCCCTGGAGCTGGATGCGTCGGGTGCCGAGTGACAGGGCGAGATGATCGTAGCTGTATGGGCTCGGGCTGACGATCAGCCCTTCGAGCGCAGGCGGTCCCCAGTTGCGATCGAGCGACCCGAAAAACAGCTCGCCGAACCGCCACCGCGCGTCCACGTACGCCTCGGCGGTCCGCCCCGCGATGAAGCGGTCCTTCTTGCCGTGGTAATCCGGATCGTACTTGAGTCGCGTGTCGAAGTACGGGTGGGTGACGACCGCAACGGGGCCGAGCAGCGCCTGGATCGCGAGCCCGCCGGCGGCGGTCGCGTGTCCCGGTCCGGCGGCCCGCAGCGGGTCACGCCGCGCGTGACTCGCGCTCGTCGCGGCCACGTGGCCGTCCGCGCGTGACTCGCGCTCGTCGCGGCCACGTGGCCGTCTGCCCGCGCCCACGGCTTGCCGTCGGCGGGCGGGCGTCCCAAGGCGGCGAGAATGGCACGCACCACCTGTCGCTCGGCGCCGCCGAGCCGGGTGGTGTCGGCGGCGGACAGGGCGCGCACGACGTCGGCCTGCGCGAACGGCCGGCTCAAGGGGCTCGGATCGGCGATCGCGCGGCGGGCGATCAGATGCTCGAGATAGGGAGTGGCCCAGTGCCCAAGCGGGAGGTAGGGGGACACTTCTTGGCCCGCGAGCATGGCCCCGCCCGTCAGGGCGGGGCTCAGGAGCAGCAATGTCGCGACGCGCAACGCGAGCCGGAGGCGCATGGAGCGCGCAATTTGGGGGCGGCGCGGAGCGAGGGCAACCGGTTGCGGAGCGGGGGGAGGGGGGTGAGGTTTCGCGCCCATGTCTCCCCTCCTGGTGCTGATCGTGGCGGTGCTCGCCACCACGTACGCCGGGCCGATCGTGCGGTTCGCAACAGCACCGGCGCTGGCGATCGCGTTCTGGCGGCTGGCGATGGTTCTTCCCGTAACCGGAGGGCTGGCGGTGTTGGCAGGGAGCAGGGAGCAGGGAGCGGGGAGCAGTGTCACGCGCCACGTTCTGCTCCCTGCTCCGCGCTCCCTGCTCCCGTTGATGACGCTGTCTGGTCTACTCCTGGCGCTGCACTTC
>QHTS01000207.1 GCA_003220905.1 Gemmatimonadota bacterium
CGAGCCGCACGTCCAGCTCGCTCACGTCGCCCACCTCGCGGCGCAGCCGGGCCATCGTGAGCAGGCTGTCGGCGTCGCGCGCGTTACGGCGCGACAGCCGCGCGTGCGCCGCCGCGGCGAGGGCCCGGGTGTACGTGGTGTCGACGTCGAAGCGGATGGCGGCGCGCTCGAACGCGAACCCGAAGCCGGTGGCGTCGCGGGCCGCCGCCGCGGCCCCGATTCGCACCGAGCGGAGCCACGGAAGGTCGAGTAGCAGATCGGCGACGTAATGGTAGCGCGGGACGTCCTTCGTGTAAGTCGCGGCGAACGAGGGGTTAGGGTAGGCGCGCGCGCCGCGCAGCACCCCACCGGCTGCCGCCGTGTCGGCGCGACCGAACGCGGCGCGCGCGCCGCGAGCGAGCGCGGCAGCCGCCGCTTGAGCGCGCGTAACCGGCTGCTGGGCGGAAAGCGAGACCACCACGGGGCCGTACAGGCCGGTGGCGAGCACTGACAGACGCACCAGTCGTATTGAGAGTGACATGTCGCCGCGCGGAGAAAGCTATCCGGCGAACCTGTCAGGAAGCTGACAGGGATGCTTCGTGCCAGCCCGCTGCTTCTCGCTCGACAGAGCCCAACTGGCTCTCGGTTGGCTCCGCTCAGCAAAACCACGGCTCGGTGAGCCGCGCCGGAATCGGTCGCTCCGGGGGCGGATTCCGGAATGCCCCGGCCGCCTCGGCCCGGCCGGCCCGGGCGTAGGCGAGCGTCCGGATCCGCGCCAACGTCACGGCGGGATCTTCGCTGGAGCGCGCCGCGTGCTCCGCGATGGCGCTCACGTCGCGCTGCAGCGCGTCCATACGTGGATCGGGATGTACCCAACGGTACGTGAAGCCGGCCCGGTCCAGACCCCCGAGAAACGGCCGGACGCCGGGCCGGGACACGAGCAGCGAGCCCGGCGGAATGAGCAGGCGGATGGCGAACTGGATGGGATCGACCTGATCGACCATCTCCTCGGACGCCACCCAATCGAGTAACTCGAGGTAATCCCCGATCGTGGCCCATGGCGTGAAAGGAACGAACGAAGGCCGGAGCGCGATCCCCGCTCGGCGCAGGACATCGAGCGCGACCTGCACGTCCGCGCGCGTGTGCCCCTTCTCGAGGCGGGCGAGCACGACCTCCGAGAGCGACTCCACGGCCGACACCACGAACGCACAGCCTGTGGCCGCGAATTCTGGGAACACCTCGCGGTGGCGGACGATGTGCTCGATCTTCGCAGTGAAATCATACGTGAGCGCAGGGAACTCGGCGTGCAGGGCTCGCACCAGCTTGGAAGCGTGACCGGGACCATTCAGGAAGTCGGGATCGCCGAACGTGATGTGCCCCGCCCCATCCGCCACCAGGCGCCGCACGTCCTCGAGCACGACGTCACGCGGCACCGCGAAGAAGCGACCCCCATACACCGGCGGGATGGGGCAATGCAGGCAGGTGTGCAGGCAGCCGCGGCTCGCTTCGACGTACCCGGCCGGGATGCGCCGGCCATCGCGCAACAGGCTCGCGTACCGCGTGAGCGCCGGGAGCCCATCGCGCCGGGGGACTGGAAACCACAGGCGTTCGAGCTTCGGACCCGGGCGGGGTGCGGGCTCTGCTCGCGCGTCGAGCCGCTCGGCCAGCGCGACGAGCGTCGCTTCGGACTCCGCGCCCAGCACCACGTCCGCGCACCTGCCGAGGAGGTGCTCCGCATTGAGCTCTGCATACAGACCGTGGCACACGATGCGACACGTGGAATTGATCCGACGGATCCGCTCGGCGGCTCGCACTCCCAGCCGCAACGCCGTATGCATCGGCACGGCAATCGCCACGAGCCGGGCTCGACGCACCTTGGTTTCGTCGAGCGTTTCCACGGCCAGGTCGATAGTGGTCGGGGCGAAGCCGGCGCGCTCGAGAAACGCCCGCGGCCAGGCAAGGCCGAGCGGCTGATGGCCGAGCTCGTAGCACGACAGCAACAGGATGGCGCCCGGTTCCCGCAGCGACGCGGTCATGGCGGGGGTGCCTTCCGCTCCGCGAACCGGACCAAGAAGGCGCCGCTCAAGAGCCCCACGGCAATCCACACCAGCCAGCGCCTTTCGATCGCTATCCCCACGAGGCCGACCCCCAACCCGACGCCGCCGAGCCAGGCTTTCACTGCGAACGGACGGTAGAGGCGCAGCATGCTGCGCCCCTACTTCTTCAGAAAAGCTTGGAGCGCCGCGCGGAAGTCGGGGGTCGTGCGGCTCACCGCGTTCACGTCCGCCCCGAGCCGGATCCCATCCTCGAATCGCAGGCCATCGAGCTGGTAGAACTGCTGTTTGGTGAACGCCAGCGCCGAGGGGCTTGCCGCCGCCAGAGCGCGCAGTACCTCGCTCACCTGGTCCTCGAAGTCCGAGTCTTCGTACACCCGCGACACGAGCCCCAGCCCCGCCGCCTCCGAGGCACCGAGGATCCGCCCCGTGGCCGCGAGATCGAACGCGACCTTCTCGCCCGCCGTGCGCTTGAGCAAGGTCATGACGATGGCCGGCACGAAGCCCCGCTGCACTTCGGGATAGCCGAACTTGGCGGATTCGGCGGCGAGCACGAGGTCGCACGCGGTGGCCAAGCCGCACCCCCCCGCGAGCGCCCGGCCGTGCACGACGGCCACGATCGGCTTGGGGATGCGTCGCATGCGCACGAAGATCTCGGCGAAGTGCAGCGCCGCTCGACGATTCTCTTCGATGCTCCTGTCGGCTGATGCGAGGAGCTCGCTCAGATCCATCCCGGCGCAGAAGTCGCCGCCGGCGCCGCGTACCGCCACCACGCGCACCGCGGCGTCCAGATCGGCCCGCTCCAGCACGGCGAGCAAGGCTTCGATCATCGGCGTGTCGATCGCGTTCTTTTTCTCCGGCCGGTTGAGCGTCGCCGTGAGGACCCCGCCGTCGAGCGCGGCCAGGACCCGATCGCTCACCGCGCAACCTCCACCTCGAGGCGCAGCAGCGCCGTCGAAAACACTTTCCCCTGTGCGTCCGTCTTGAGCGAAATCGTCCCACCGCCGTCGAGCGCGCCGTGCAGCAGGAAG
>QHTS01000208.1 GCA_003220905.1 Gemmatimonadota bacterium
CTGGAAAGAGAATCGGAAGCGCCGCGGACGCCATCACGTGATCGAGCGTGAGTCGCGTGCGCACGGCGATGCGCTGGACCCGTTCCCAGGTCGGCGTGTCGGAGGCCCCCTGCACGAATGTGACGGAACGCCCTGTGGTGTACGACATCGCGCTCAGCGCAACCGAACGGAGTCGCCCGTAGACGATGTTCGCGTCGACGCCCCCCGGATTCACGCACTGGGCCAGGAACGCGCGCAGCGGGCGCGTGTCGGCGAGCCCGTGGACGGCCACCGGCCCACGCCGCCGGCCCGTGGCGCTGTGCCACACCCAGCGGAGCATCGAGCCGGCCAGCCGGGCCGGCCGCACGCGGTAGACCTCCTCGCTCGTCAGGCGGTCCCACTGCGCGCGCAGGCCTGCGACGGCGGCGGGCAGCGGTCCCTGGTGGGCGGCGAGGTAGAACGTGTTGATCGCACCCACCGACATCCCGGAGAGGATCGGGAACTCGAGGCCGGGCAACCGCTCCGCCAGCCCGGCGAGCACCCCCACGTGATACGCGCCGCGAGCACCGCCACCCGACAACACGAGCGCGAGGTGGGAGGAGTAGCGCCACGCGCCCGGCGGGCGCTCGCCCGGCGCCGTCTGGGTAAGCGCACGCGGGGATGAGACGTGGCGTACCGGACTCATCGCTACCCGGAATGCCGCCCTTTCGCGGCGGTAATGCAGCCAGATGCCGCCGGACCACCGGGATCGCGACAGGCGCGCGCTGCACGCGGTCGACTTGCGTCCGACAGTAAACCGATCAAGAATGAACCGCGCCAGACGAGTCCGCTAGAGGCGGTTGCCTCGGGTTGGATGAACGTCTCGGTAAAGAGAGATGAGTGCGCGCGTAGAAACGCATACTGATGTCCTCGTCGTCGGCGCCGGCCCCACGGGGCTGATGCTCGCGAATCAGCTCGTTCGGCGCGGTGTGCGCGTGCGGATCATCGACCGGCACGCAGGTCCCTCTCTCCAGACGAGGGCGCTGGGCGTCCAGGCGCGCACGTTGGAGATCTACTCGCACCTCGGCATCGTCGATCGCGCGCTCGAGCTCGGCAAGCGCGCCACTGGGGCCAACATCTGGGTCCAGGGGCGGCGGGCGGCACGAGTCCCGTTAGGTGACATCGGGCGCGATCTGAGCCCGTATCCCTTTCTCCTGATCCTCGGCCAGGACGACAACGAACGGTTGCTGGGCGACGCCCTCCGCAACCGGGGCATGGCCGTGCAGTGGAACGCGGAGCTGGTCGGCCTGGCGCAGGATACCGGGCACGTCACGGCAACGCTCAAGCACACGGACGGCACCATCGACGAAGTCGCGGCCGGGTGGATCGGGGGATGCGACGGCGCGCGCAGCGCCGTGCGTGAGCTGAGCGGCATCCCGTTCGAAGGCGCGCCTTACGAGCATGTGTTCTTCGTCGCGGATACGCATGTGACGGGCACGATGGTACCCGACGAGCTTAACGTTTATCTGTGGCGCCAGGGATTTCACCTGTTCTTCCCGATGCGCGGGACCGATCACTGGCGGCTCGCCGGTATCCTGCCCCCCAACCTGCGGGGACGAGACGATCTGACGTTCGAGGACGTGATTCCTTCGGTGCGCCGGGTAGCGGGAAGCAGCCTGTCCTTCAAGGCATGCAGCTGGTACTCCACGTACCGCATCCATCATCGGCGAGCTGCGCGCTTTCGCGACCGCCGCTGCTTCCTGCTCGGCGATGCCGCACACATCCACAGTCCGGTGGGTGCGCAGGGCATGAACACCGGTCTGCAGGACGCGTACAACCTGGCGTGGAAGCTCGCACTCGTCGTGTCGGGACGTGCGGGTCACGCGCTGCTCGACTCGTACGAGGACGAACGCCTTCCGGTTGCCAAGCGGCTGCTGAGTACGACCGACCGGGCCTTTTCGCTCGTGGTCTCCGACGCGTGGCTGGCGGGGCAGTTCCGTACTCGGGTCCTAGCGAAGATCGTGGCCTTTGCCATGGGCATGGAGCGTGTTCAAAGACTCGCATTTCGGACCATCTCGCAGATCGGTATTCGCTACCGCGCCAGTTCCCTATCGGAAACGTCGGCGAGGCTGCCGGAATCCGCCCCGCGGGCGGGCGATCGGTTTCCGTGGCTACGGCTCAAGTTCCTCCCGAATGGTCAGACCGAGGATCTGTTCGGAAAACTCGACGATACGCGATTCAGTCTGATCGTAATCGGCCAAGCCTCGCCTCCGGGTGGGGTGCCGGAACTCGGCCACCTGTTGTCCATCCACGAGGTTCCGAGCGATCCCGCCAACGACCGGGAGCTCGCCCGCGCGCACATCCCCCGGCCCTCGTTCTACCTGCTGCGCCCCGACGGCCATGTCGGGCTTGCGGGGACGCACCTGGAAGCCGCCGCGGCGACCCGATACGTCTCCGAGCGCCTGCACGTTGGTCGTAAGGACGCGGGAACGACAGGAGCACGTTGACCGCGCGTGCCGCAGGGTTAGCATAAGCGTGTAGCTGCTTTCCCCGCTTCCCCGCCGCGTGCGGACGGAGGGAGGGCACGTGTGAACTCCTCGAGGCTCATCCAGGCGTTGCGCTCGCCGTTCAGTGGCCCCACTACGACCGGGCCCCGCGCCAGCGCGCTCCCGCCCGATCTGCTGCGCGAAGCACGTCGTCGCCTCGGCGTCCTCGCGCGGCTCCTCATGGCCATGGCTCTCATCAATCTGACGCTCGGCCATACGCTGTTCCCGCGTCTGCACGTGGGGTGGCCGGTGGTAGCGGATCTGGTGGTCGTGGGCGTGGCCGTGCTGTCGCTCGGCGTCTTCCTCTACACCCGGCACGCCCACACCGATGCGGCGTCGTTCGTCACGCTCGGCCTGGTCTACGAAGTGGCCGTCGTGGCGGCCGTGGCCACTGTCGAGCACGCCTCCATTTCGGCGGAGAGCATGAGCGCGGGGCCGACCGTCTCCCGCGTCTGCCTCGTCATACTGATCTTCGCGGCGATCGTGCCGAGTACCCCGTCCCGGACGCTCCTGACGGCGCTGATCGCGGCGTCGCTCGATCCGCTGGCGATGGCGATCGCGATCGCTGCGCGGCATTTGAGCGTGGCGCCGGCTCACCTCCTCTGGATGCACATCCCCGACGTCTTGGCGGTCGCGGTAGCGACCCTCATATCCACCGTCATCACCCGACTCGGCCGCGAGGTGCGCGACGCGCGTGAGCTCGGGAGCTATCAGCTCGGCGCGTTGCTGGGCCGCGGCGGGATGGGCGAAGTGTACGTGGCCCACCACCGGATGCTGGCGCGCCCGGCCGCCATCAAGCTGATCCGGCCCGAGAAACTGGAGCTGCGCGATGACGGGCATGCCGAGCGGGCGGTGCAGCGGTTCAAGCGCGAGGCGGAGGCCGCGGCCAGCCTGCGGTCGCCCCACACGATCGAGCTGTACGATTTCGGGGAGACCGATGACGGCACGCTGTACTTCGTCATGGAGCTCTTGGACGGGATCGATCTCGAGTCGCTGGTGGAGCGGTTCGGCCCCGTGCCGCCGGCCCGCGCGGTGCACGTGCTGCGCCAAGTGTGCGCGTCCCTCGCCGAAGCACACGCCCACGGCCTGGTGCACCGGGACGTCAAGCCGGCGAACATCCATCTCTGCCGCATGGGACTGGAGTACGACTTCGTGAAGGTCCTCGACTTCGGCATCGTGAAGTCGAGGCACCCCCCAGCAGCGGGGCAGGCCGCCGCGACCGCTGCCGACAAGATCATCGGCACGCCGGCATTCATGCCGCCCGAGATGGCCGCGGGGGACGCAGTGGACGGACGAGCGGACCTCTACGGCCTGGGCTGCGTGGCGTATTGGCTGCTGACGGGGCGGCTGGTGTTCGATGGCGAGACGGCCTACCAGGTCGTAGCGCAGCATCTGAACGCCGCACCGGAGCCGCCGTCCCACCGCAGTCCCCATGCGATCTCGGCGACGCTCGACGGGGTCATCCTGTCCTGCCTCGAGAAAGACCCCGCGCAGCGGCCGCAGGACGCCCTGGAGCTATCTCACCGGCTGATCGGCTGCGAGTTCGACGCGCCGTGGACGGAAGAGGAAGCCGCGCGGTGGTGGCAGGCGCACCTTCCCCAGCACAATAGGTCAGCGGTGGATGGGGCGATCGAACCGGTGCCAGCTACGTGGCCGTCGTGAATCCGGCTTACGGTTCGTGGCGTCCGAGGATCCGCCCGTTCTCAACTTCGGTTGCAGAACCGGGAGGATTCTGCACGGCGACACCGAGCAGCACGAGACCCTGAAAGTCACCCGTGCCCTCTCGCCTGGTTTTGGCTGCGCCGAAGCGGACCTCCTCCAGACTTCCGTTGAACGGCCCCACAAACGTTCCGTTGAGATCGGTTCTGCCGAAGAACTTGGTCACGAGAAAGCTGGTCTCGCCGAAGACGCGCCCCTCGACTTCGGGCGTCCCGACGTTTCGCAGGGTGAGATTCAGGACGACGCGGGCGACGCCTTCGATATCCCCGGTGAGGGGGCAATCGAAAACGGTGCCACGCTGAATCAACATGTCCGCGACGTTTGTCACGCTGCCGGGATCGATCATGGTTGCCCGGGCGCAGTCCCCGATCACGCTGTAGGACGCCTCCGCAGCGGGCGCCACTTCGCTGCTCAGCCGTGCAGCGGGCGTCGACAGTGGGGCCGGCCCGTCGCACGCCATCCCGAATATGGCTACCGAAACGAGCGTGACGGGGACCATCTTGGAAAGGGTGTTGAGGTCGTGCATAGAACACCTCCAGCCATGGCGAGAGCGCGGTGGCGCGCTGCAACATGCGCCGTCAGGGGGGGCGGGCCAGTGACCCCGGTCACCCAAGTACAGGCAACGATCCGTTGCGCAGGGCTGGGTGCGATCGTGAGAACGAGAATTCGCATCGCTCGAGGGAGGCGGGGACTGCGGCTCCTCAAAAGCTGGCGCGCCCGTCTGTGGCGACCCGCAGCACGGCTTCTTGGCCAAACCGGCGCTTGTATTCGGCGATGATCGCCAGGATCGCAGAATCCGTCTCCGCTGAGCCCGCCGGATGGACGACTTCGAGTACAAAGCTCGACTCGCGCTTGGGTCGGCCAGCGACCCCACGCCACTGCCCCTCTGCTTTCCAAAACGTGAATCCACGTGGGAGTCGGGCGCTAACAATGTCCGCGACAAACACCGTCCAGGCGGAGTCGGAGACGCCGAGCGTGTCAGCAATGGTGCGGCCGAAGTACAGGCGCTCCGCGACGACCGGCTCCATTCCGGTCGATTGGATCGCCGGCGCGCAGGCGAAAGGGATCCCCATGAGAAGGAGCGAAGGTCTCAAAAGACGTAGACGCGTGCTCAGCTGCCACTCGTACATGGCTGGTGAATCCTGGAACAGAACGCGCACAGGAAGCAGTTCGGGCGTGGAAACGAAGAGATGAAGGAGGAACGGTAGAGCTGACTCTGGGCTTCGTTCACACGCCGAACTGCCGGAGGTGGTGATCGAGGTGCTTATGCTCCATGACACCCCAGCTCCGTCCGGAAATCCGGCCAAAGACACGACTCGGGGGCCACTCAGCGGCCGGGCCGCGGTCCCCAAAGCGCCGAATCAAGTCGCGCAACCGAGTCACGTCCGCCTGCCACGTGGTTGGGCGCGTGGCCAGAAACTCGGGCGGGCTCCGTCCCTTGCCCTTGGGCCACGGCACCACGTGGATCAGCAGCCAGTTGAGGGGCGCGTGGGCCAGTGCGCCGGCGGGTGGCGCGGTCTCGAGCTCCCCAAGACCCTGGCGAAGGGCGCAGCTCACGTGGCAGATCATCTCCGGGGCCGTGAAGCGCCCCCAGAGCGGCTTCTGCTCCGGTGCTAAGCGGGCGATGCGCTCGAGGACAGCGTCTCGAGCTTGGGGGTCGAAAAGAGAAGGCATTGCCCGTCTCTCCGAAGAAAGTGGGAGCAGCCTAACGGATCGCGCTTACGCTGCGGCGGCGTCCGTGTTGTGCGGCGCAGCCGACGCGCCGCTCAGTCTGCGGCCGGGCGACCCCCGAAGCAGACGATATAGCCATCGGGGTCCTCGACGTAGAAGTCCTTCGTGCCCCACGGAGTCGTCGTAAGCGGCTTGATGATCGTTGCGCCGTTCGCTGTGCACTGCGCATAGAACGCTTCGATGCCCTCAACACCGGCCGCGGCGTCTAGATGCTCATTCGCACGCCGGCGTCGGCGCTCGTCGTCGTTCTTGGGCGCTTCCTTGAGGTGAAGCTCCAGCCCGTCCAGCTGACCAATCGCGTAAAACCCGTCCCACGGCTCGCCGAATGTGAAACCGAGCTTCTGGTAGTAGGTGATCGAGCGGGCAAGGTCGTCGACCAGGAACTGTGGAGCGAGGGATGTCACGCGCGGCTTCGTCTTGGTGGTAGTCATGAGTGTCTGTGTTCAGTAATGTGATGCCGCCTAACGCGCTGCCGCTCAGCCGCGAACGGCGCGGGATCGGCCTTGCGTTGAACCGCCACCGATACGCGCCGTTCGTCGGTCTGCAGCGGCGTGTTAGGCGGCGCCTGCTCAGTCACAGTGAAAATAGAAACGGTTTCCGTCTAGGTCCTCAACGGTGAACTGCCTCAAACCCCAGGGCTTTTTCTCCAGTGGCTCCACGATCTTCGAACCTAACGATCGGAACTCCTCGTACGTGGCGTCGATGTCTTCAGCGAATACCCAATGAACTGCAGGCTCAAAAGGTTCTTGTCGTCTTCGGAAGAAGATGGCCACAGTTCCACGTGAGACAGAGCCGATCTCTTTCCCTGGATAAAGCCATCCGATTTCAAAGCCGAGAACATCACGGTAGTACCGCTGTGCCTTTTCTACGTCTGCTACCGGCAGTTCCGGTACCGGCTGGCCAATCGTCGTCCACGACTCCTTTTGAGTCACTACCTACTCCGATCGGGCGTGTGCCTCTCGCGCCTCTTAACGGATCGCGCTTAAGCTGCGGGCGACCCGCTCGCCGGCGCAAGAGGAGTGGACGACAGTCCGTGCCCCGCCAGGGGCACAACACTCCGCTTCCCTTAAAACGATTACCGCCCGCCAGCTTCAAGCGCTTGTTAGGCGGCGGGTTGTGCACCGTCCTAGTGCTTTGGGAGGAGCGCAGCAGCCAAGTCGGGATACTCGCGTCGGACCATCACCCAGACCGTAGAGGGTGCTGGTTGCTCTGCCGAAGTGCCCGTAAACCGCAGACGTCGTACTGGTTCCGGTACATCGCCCGCGAAGTGGATCAGGCGAAAGCCCTGCCGGTGAATGGCAAAATCCACGAGCAAGTCACCTTGCGAGGCCCGCGCCGCCAGAGGAAGAAGGTAAGACGCGTCGAGACGAAACCGGCCGAACGTGGCCCGGACGATGGCATCTGTTGCAGGCAGCCATGACGCGACGCGTGCGATGAGCGGAAGCTCATGATCCCCACTGACGGACCGGACGTAGACGTGCGGTAGCGGAAGCTCGGTGCTGTCCTGCACGACCGCGGTCACCACCAGCACGGCGTAGCCATTCATCGCCGCCGCCTCGGTGGAGTCCTTCGGATAGGCCAGATCGAAGAAGGCAATTCGCGGGACCGGAGCATAGCTGCGGTATTGCACGGCCGCCGCTGCGAGACGTGCGTCCAACGCGGCGTTTGAGACGGATCCGTGAGACCAGCCGGCGTCGCTTTCCAAGTGCAGCGGTGCTTGCGCCCTCGCCGCGGAGCTCAGCGCGGCGAACGCGATGCACGCAGCGTAAGGGTGTAATGCCCGATGGCTCATTGAAATCATGTGTGCCGCCGCGTAACGGACCGCGCTTAAGCTGCAGCGCACTGGTGAAAGATCAAATACCCCCACGTGCGCTGTCAGCTTCAAGCGCTTGTTAGGCGGCGGTGAGTTGACTCTCGATCTAGTGACGACCTTTAGCACGATCTTTGTACACACGATACATGCCGTACGCAAACGCAGGCCAAGTAAGGATGATCAAGACACCGGCCAAACCAAACCCAGGGTACCAGTAGACCCGTTGTTTTGCGCGTTCAAGAGTATCCCACAAACTGAAGACGAAAGACGTGACAAAACCGAGCACCAGGTACGTGCCTACGACGCTCACGAGAAACACTCTCATTCGCTTGACCGCCGCCTAACTAGTTAGTATGCCCCGTTGTCGCTGCCGTCCAGCCCGCGTCCCGCAACATAAACGCGTGCGCAATCGGCTGTGACCCACGCCGTATAATTCCGCAAGATCAGCCTCCCATCGCGCTGACAGCCCGCAGGCTTCGCAGCATAAGACGCGTTGTCACGCCGCGCAAACGCGGTGATCGGTCTTCCCGCCCTCCCCTGCACCGCCTCCGCCCTACTCCTTCGGCGTCAGCAGCTCCCGGTATGGCGGGTAGTCACGTAGCGACCAGAGAGACGGGAAGAGGTGCATCACACCGCCGCGCGGATACCCCTGAGCAAACGCCTCCTGCACTAGCGCGACGGCGGTGTCACGCTCGCCCAGGACGGCGTGAATCCGGGCCCGCCACATCGTGTGCCTGCCGAAGAGATAGCGGGGGCGCATCGCCTGGAGCGTCCGGTCGAAACGCAGCGCGTCGGCACGCCTCTCCTGGCGCGCCGCAAGCACTCCCAGAAAACCCTGGAGGGTCACCCGATCGGGCGAGTCCCCCGTGATGACCGCGATCCACCGCATGGTAGCGTAGTCCGGCACGCCCGCCGCCCGCTCCGCCGCGAGACCCTCGAGCAGGCGCCGCGTGTCGTCGAGCCGGCCACCCACGTAGTAGGCGAGGGCGAGACGGAACCGGTTGGCCACCGAGTGCACCTCCGCAGCCGGCCGACCTTCCAGCCAACGGACGGCCCACGCGCCGGCGGCCGGCGCCTCCGCCCGATGATCGTGCGCCGCCAGCTCGAGCGCCGCGATCAGGGCGACGTCGGCAGGAGACCAGCCCGGCTGTGGCGGGAGGCTCGGCGCCTCCGCCAGTCGCGCGGTGATGTCGCCGGCGCGCCCCAGGGCGGCGAGCGCCCGCACCTCGGCCGCGAGCACGGCGAAGTCCGCGGGATGGCGCCGCCGTCCCTCGCGCGCCTCCTTCAGCTCGCGGCGGTGATCGCCCACGAGATGGTGCGCGAAGGTCAGATAGAACCAATAGACCGACCAACCGCGGAACAGGCCGCGATCGGGCCCGAGCGTGGTGAGGGCCGTGATCGTTTCGCGGGGGCGATTGAGCGCCAGCGCGCACTGGGCCACCAGCCACAGCGTCTCCGAATTCGGCGCGATGACGGCCATCTCGCGCGCGGTCTCGAGCGCTCGCTGCCGGTCGCCCCGGCTCTGGACGAGCACCCATGTGAGGTAGTGCTGGTCGAGCGGAGAAAGGCGCCCGGGAGAGCGCTCCACCGCGTGCGCGATTGAGTCCGCCGTCGCGAACTCCCCGAGGTCCATATGCTCGTGCGCCGCGAAGATCAACGGCAGCCGGAAGCTCGTGTCCTCCAGCGCGGCGCGCCGGAAGTGATCGATGGCGCCGTGCGAGTCGAACTGCACCATGCGGTCCAGGCCCTGGATGAACTCCTGGTACGCCGCGAAGGTGGGCGGCTGGCCGGTGGTCTTGGCCCACAGGCTCAAGCGTGAGTCGAACAGCGTCGCGAGCGCCGCCATCACCCGCTGCCGCACGGTTTCCACCGCGGCGAGCGGCTGCGAGATCGGCCCCGCCACCGGCTCGAGCGCGCGCAACACCGTGCCGTCCGTCGCGGCGGAGATTTGGACCTGGAACCGGATGCTGTCGGCCTCCCGATAGTACGCGCCCGAGACCACCGTGCCCGCGCCCGTCTCGCGCCCCAGGGTCTGAATCCCGGCGGCATCGAAATGGCCGGGGCCGTAGCCCGAGGCGCGCGTGGAGGTCATCACCGACATGGACGGCACGACCTCCACCAGACCGGTCTGGGCCAGGCCCTGCGTCACCCAATCGGCTGCCATGTGCCCGATGTTGTCGAGCGCGCGGTCTCCGGTATGGTTCTCGATCACCGCGACGACGACCCGGCGCCCGTTGAGTTGCGACCCGCGATTGCCCAACAGCCGGACCGCGGCGCCGGCGCCGACCAGTGCGAGCGCGACCCCCAGGACGAGCGCGACTCTCCGTCCCCGCCCACCGGCGAAGATGCCTCGCGTCGGCACGCTCGTCCGATAGGCCGGTGCCCCGAGCGCCGTCGCGAACTCCGTCACCGTGGGGAACCGGTCATCGGGCAGTGGGGCGAGAGCTCGAGAGATCGCGTGTTTCACGCCCCGCACGACCCCGGTGTGGGCCCCCTGCAGCGCTTTACTGGTCTCCAGCGCCGTCCAGTTGTGTACCCGGCGTTCCGTCATACTCGTTACGGGCGACTCCCCTGCCAGCATCTCGAACAGCACGCAGCCGAGGCTGTAGATGTCGGTGCGCGCATCGAGGTCCCCGAGGGCCATCGCTTGCTCGGGGCTCATGTAGCCGGGCGAGCCGATCGGCTGGCCAGCCTGGGTAAGCGTCAGGCTGCCGGCGGCGCTGATCGCGCGCGCGATGCCGAAGTCGGCGACGATCGCGTGGTCGCCCGCGAGGAGGATGTTCTCGGGCTTGATGTCGCGGTGGATGATTCCCTGCCCGTGCGCGAAGCCGAGCGCATCGGCGACGTCGCGCGCGATGTGGAGGGCTGCCTCGAGCGGCAGCTTCCGCTCTCGCAGCAGCCGATGCCGGAGCGACTCTCCCTCGATGTACGGCATGACGTAGTAGAACAGCCCGTCTACTTCGCCGGCCGAAAAGATCGGCACGATGTGGGGATGGCTGAGGTTCGAGGAGAGGTCCACTTCACGAATGAACCGCTCGCGCAGGAGGCGGGTGGACACCTCCGGGTCGAGCACTTTGATCGCCACCCGGCGATGGGGATGCTGCTCCACCGCCAGGAACACCCGGGCCATGCCCCCGGCGCCGATCTCGCGTTCGACATCGTAACGGGGCGCCAGGCTCTCACGCAGAGAGTCGAGCACATCGAGCATGCGCGGAAATTAGCCGTCCTCCCTCTGCCGGGGGAGAGTCGCGACGGGCCCCTGGCCGATTCCGTCCCGCGCGCTACAATTTCCTCGTGGACAGCGGCGGTCCCGTGCGGAGCTCCCCCTACTTGCGGCTGGCGGCGTACTACGTGCTGCTCGGCCTCGCCGTATGGCTGCTCATCAGGTTCGTGCCCGGAATCCCCCAGCTGCTCGACCGGTTCCGGGAGATCTCCGTGCTCGGCGCCGTGGCCAGTCGCGGGCGCCTGGTCGAGGAGGCGACGGCAGCGGCTGGCACCCTATCTCAGGGTCAGTGGGCGCTCGTCACCTTCCTGTCGATGCTCACGGCGCTCCTGCTCGTGCTTCCGGTCTCCTGGGTGTACATGCTCACCAAACAGCGCTCGGGATACGACCAGTCGGTCGTGCAGACCGTGCCCTCGCGTTCACGCTCGCGGCGATCGTCGCGGCGGTACGGTTTCGAAATACCCTCAAGGATACAAAGGACGCAGTCTACATCTTCCTCGCCCTCGCCGTCGGCGTCGCCGCGGGCGTCTTCTCGCCCACGGTCGCCGCGGTCATGTCCCTCATGTTCAACATCGTGGTGCTCGCGCTATGGGAGCTCAACGTGGGGAACATCTACGCCGACCAGCGGGGGCGCATGCCGGCGTTGCCCCCCGCCGAGGGGCTCCTTGGCCCGCGCCGCCGGTCCTCCGCCGCGCTGGCGGTCGGGGATCCTGACCTGCTCGCGGCCCTCGCGCCCCACGAGCTCGAGGAGGTCGCGGACCGCGCTGCCCGACTGCAGGCCTACGTGATGGCCCGTGCCGGCGACAAGAAAGAGGACCGGTTCAACGGCATGCTCCTCGTCCACACGACGCAACCGGAAGCCGCTCAGCGCGTGGTCGAGGAGCTCCTGGAAGTCCAGGCCCGGCGGTGGCGGTTGGCTGAAATCGTGCCGGCCGAGCAGGGCCGGTCGTCGCTCGAGTACCTGCTCCGGCTCCGGAACGAGTTCCTGCCCACGACCCTCCTCGACGCCCTCAAGGGGCACGGCACGCCCCCCATCGACGCCGCCGAATACCGTTCGCTCCGCGGCCTGAAGAAACGCAAGGAAGAGTGAGGCCTCCGGCGTGGCGGCTCGCCGCAGTGGCGGCGTTGTGCATCGGGCTCGAGGGATGTGGCCACACGAGGACGGTGGGCGCTGCTCCGCCGGTGGCGCCGCCGGCACCGCCGGCGGAGATCGACGCCACCCTCTTTCTCATCGGGGACGCGGGCGCGCCGGCCGCGCCGCCCGATTCGGAGCCGGTGCTCATGGCGCTCCGGGCCGCGGCGGCCTCGGCGCCGCACGCCGTCATCGTGTTCCTGGGCGACAATGTCTACCCCAGCGGCATGCCGGACTCGACCGCCCCGAACCGAGCCGGGGCCGAGCGCGCGCTCACGCAGGAGCTGCGCGTCCTCCAGGTGAGCGGCGCCCGTGGCTTCTTCGTGCCTGGCAATCACGACTGGGACGGCATGCAACCGGGCGGCTGGGACGCGATCCGCCGCCAGGAGCGCTTCATTGCGGCAGCGGGCGGTGGTCGCGCGCTCCTGCCGGCGGGCGGCTGCCCTGGACCGGCCGTCGTGGACGTCGGACAGGTCGTACGGCTCGTGGCGCTCGACACCCAGTGGTGGCTGCAGGAGGGACCGAAGCCCGAACGCCCCACGTCCTCGTGCCCGGCCGGCTCGGCGGGTGAAGTGATCGATTCCGTCCGGGCGGCATTGCGCACAGCCGGCAAGCGGGCCGTGGTCGTGGTCGCCCACCATCCGCTCGCGAGTGGTGGGGCGCACGGCGGCCACTTCGGGTGGCAGGATCACGTCTTCCCCTTGCGGCACATCAAGTCGTGGCTCTGGATCCCGCTCCCGCTCATCGGGTCGGCGTATCCCATCGCCCGCGCCGAAGGGATTTCGAGCCAGGACATTCCCAGCCGTGCGTACACCCGGATGCGCGTCGCGCTCGACAGCGCCTTCGCCGGCACCCCGCCGCTCATCTACGCGGCGGGGCACGAGCACACGCTACAGGTGATCGCGGGGACGAGCACGCGCTATGTGCTGGTGAGCGGCGCCGGCACGTTCGGCCACATCGACCGCGTCACGGCGCTCGACAGCACGCGGTTCGCGCGTAGCGCCAGCGGATTCATGCGCGTCGAGTTCCTGCGCGACGGCCGCGCCCGGCTGGGCGTGATCATCGTCGATCGCGCCGGGAACGCGGCGGAGGAATTCGGGCTATGGCTCAACTGAGCAGGGCGCGAACGCGCTGCATTGGGGTCGGGCTTGCGGTGGCGCTTACGCCGGTGGGCCTCGCCGGGCAGACGACGGCGGCGGCGGGGGCGGGAGGGGGGCCGCCGACCCGGCAGACTGTGGTCGCGGGAGCGCATTACCGCGCGGGGTGGCTGCATCGCCTGTTCCTGGGCGCGCATTACCGCGAACTGTGGGCGACGCCCCTCGAGGTCGAGGTGCTCGACTTGTCCCGTTTCGCCGGTGGACTCACGCCCACCGGCTGTGGCGGCCGTCGCCAGACGAAGGTGCTGCGCCTCCTGGGCAAGGACGGACGGCAGTACGTGTTCCGCTCGGTGGATAAGGATCCCACGCTCGCGCTGCCGCCCGAGCTCCGGGCGACCTTCGCGCGGGACGTGGTCCAGGACCAGATCAGCTCGGCGCATCCGGGTGCACCGCTCGTGGTCGCCCCGCTGCTCGACGCCGCCGGCGTCCTGCACGCCGAGCCGCGGATCGCGCTCCTGCCCGACGACCCGCGCCTCA
>QHTS01000213.1 GCA_003220905.1 Gemmatimonadota bacterium
ACCGTTTCCCCCGGCTTCACTGAAATGACGTCGCTGCCCTTCCTGGCGAGAATGTCCTGGACAGTCGGCATCCTCGATACTACCGCGGCACAGGCGGGTGCGCCACCTTATCCGGGCTTCGCGATGGATATAGAGGAAGGGGCTCTCAGCGGAGGTGTCATTATGGCACAGGCTCGTATCAACGTCGGCCCGCTCGATGCGCGCGCGCGCCAGGTCGCCGGCGCGCTCGCGATCGTCGGGGGGCTGACGGCGCTCGACGGCTTCTTCCAGGCACTCGGGTTTCTCACCTGGATCGTGTGCGCGGCGATGATGTACGTCGGTATTCTGTTCGCGATGGGCGGGTTCAAGGACGGGACGGCGGCGTTCGGCTACCCGTTGCTGATCCTCTCGGTGCTCGACGCCTGGCTCCCGATCGTGCACAAAGGGTACTGGGGCCTGTTGGCGGGGATCTTCGTGGCGGTCGGCGCGTTCCAGACGGCGCGGACCCGCCAGTGCCCGATCAATGGGCTGTTGGGGGTGAATACGGCTCGCTGAGAGCTCTGTCGCACGAGCGCCACACCCGCGCGACCCACACGGCCGCCAGTGACGCGGCGCACGGTATGCGGGGTATCGTGTGTATCGGACGATCCCCACCGAGCGAGGTGTCGCATGACGAGCCGCGTCGTCTCTCTCTCCGTTGTGCTGCTGACCGTCGCCGGGACGGCGCCGGCGCAGACCATCCCGATCCAGACGGTCCCACTCGTTCCGGCAGACCAATTCGAGATCTTCCCGTCCTCCGCGCTCGCCATGGGCGGGGTGTCGATCGCCGTGCCGGACACGCTGCACGACCCGTTCGTGAACCCCGCGAAGGGGGTGAGGCTCCGGGCCGCCCGCCTCTTCAGCTCCCCCACGGTGTACAGCGTGTCGCACGATGCCGGCGCGGGACGCACGCTGCCGGTCGGCGTGTTTTCGACGGCCGGCACCTGGTACGGCGGCCTCGCGCTCGCGCTGCAACAGGTCGACGCGAGCGATGTCAATTCGTCGTCCCTGAACACGCCCTCGGCCCGCGACACAGCTTTCATACTCACGGGCCCGCTCGCGCCAGGTGCGCAGGATTTGAGCCCCGGGCCGCAGTCGCACGGCAACGCGCTCACCTTCGCGATGATCGGCAAGGAGCTGCCGGCGTCCGGGCTTTCGATCGGCGGCAGCATCAGCTGGGGAAAGCTCCGCGCGATCGACGGCGTCGATCTGCTCTATCCCGGGAGCACGCGGGTCGATCAGTCCGGCGAAAAGTTCGACGCGAGACTCGGTCTCCTGAAGGAATGGGCGGGAGACCGGTCCCTCGAAGCGGTCGTCCTGCACGATCGGTTCAGGATGACGCACGACGTGACCTTCGTCGATGCCTTCTGGGATCCGAGCACTCAGCAATTCTTGCAGCGTCCCAGGCTGGAGCACAACCGCGATTTCACCCAGCGGTGGGGCCTGCAGGTCAAGTACGAGCGCCCACTCACGGCGTCGGGATGGCGCATCGGGTGGCTGGCGACCGCCAATCGCACATCGCAGCCCAACGCGCCGACCACCGATCTCCTCAATATCCCGCAGGACCCGGGGCATGCCGCGGCGTTCGAGCTCGGCGTCGGCGTCTCGCGCACGTACGGGCCATCGCTGTTCGGCGTGGACGTCGTGTATCAGCCGATTTGGAGCAGCACCTGGGCCGAAGCCGCGACGCCGACCGCCACCTCGCGGGGTGATACGATCCCGGTGGGCGGCAGGACGGTCGACAATGGCTTCCACTTTTCGAACGCGCTGTTCCGCATGGGCGTCAGTCGCGAAATCGTGCGGTCGCTCACGAAGACCGCCGCCCTGCAGCTCGGTCTCGTGGTACGCGCCGTCCACTACAACCTTGCCCAGCGAGACTTCGTCGACGGTGCCACCCGGCATCTGGAAGAATCGTGGCTCGAATGGACGCCCACGTGGGGCCTGAGTGTCCGGTTTCCGGAGCTCGAGCTGCGCTACCGCGGGCGCATGACGCACGGGACGGATCGCCTCGTCGCGACGCCCAACCAGTTCTTCGGCGTAGCTAGCCCGACGGCGGTGGGGTTCTTTCCCCCGCCAGCAGTTTCGCCGACCCTCGATGGGGTTCACGTGGTCACGCACCAATTCTCCGTCTCGCTCCCGCTGCACTGAGCCAGGTGACAGGAGGTGCACGATGATGACACGCATTGTCGGAACGGCGTACCTCGGTCTGCTCGTGCTGGCGACCGGTTGCGACGGGTGGAAGACGCCGTCGGGACCGCCGGCGTCGCTTGACGCCGATCTGCGACAGAGCCTTGGCAGATGGGGTGTGGTGCCGATCGGGCCGACACCCGCCCAGCCGCAGGCGCTCGTCGACCTCGGCCAGGCGCTCATGTTCGACAAGGTCTTGAGCGGGAACCGCGACATCGCCTGCGCCACCTGCCACGACCCGGTGTCCCACGCGACGGACGGCCTGGCGCTGTCGATCGGCACGGGTGGCAGCGGGCTGGGGCCGTCGCGGACGCTGGGCCCGGGGCGCCAATTCATCCCCCGCAACGCGCCCACGCTCGTCAACGCGGGGCTCGGCTCGTTCTATCTGTTCTGGGACGGCCGCGTGTCGGGAAACAGGTTCGGATTCCAGACGCCGGCGGGCACCGCTCTCCCCTCCGGCCTGCCCAGCCTCCTCGCCGCGCAGGCCATGTTCCCGGTGATGAACCGGGAGGAGATGCGCGGGGCGCGGGGCGACAGCGACCGCTTCGGGAACCCGAACGAGCTGGCGGATTTCGGCGACTCGGACTTCGTGTCCGTCTGGCAGGCGGTCATGCGGCGACTGCTCGCCATCCCGGAGTATGTGTCGAAGTTCAACGCCGCCTTCCCGCAAACGTCAGCCGGCGAGCTCGGCTTCCAGCACGCCGCGACGGCGATCGCCGCCTTCGAGACCCAGGCGCTCACCAGGACCAACTCGCCGTTCGATCGCTATCTCCTGCACGACGACGCCGCGTTGACGTCCGAGCAGAAGCGCGGCGCCCTGCTCTTCTTCGGAGACAAGGCCCGCTGCGCCAGCTGCCACGGCGGCCCGTTGCTCGGCGGCGGAGACTTCGCCAACGCCGCGGTGCCACAGCTCGGCCCCGGGACGGGGGCCGGCGCGCCGCTGGACTTCGGACGCGGCGAGCTCTTCAACCAGGAATTTTACCGGTTCGCCTTCCGCGCGACGTCCCTGCGCAACGTCGAGCTGACGGCGCCCTATATGCACGACGGGGCGTTCTCCACGCTCGAAGCGGTGCTGCATCACTACAATGACGTGCCCCGCGCATTGCGGGAGTACGATGCGTCCCAGCTGCCACCGGCTCTCCAACCGATGTATCACGGCGACGCCGCGACGATCTCCGCGGTGCTCACGAACCTGGACGGTCGCCTGTTGGCGCCGCTCGACCTCAGCGAGGTCGAGATCCAGGAACTGGTGGCGTTTCTGAAGGCGTTGACGGATCCGTCGGCCCGGGACTTGACCGCGCTCATTCCGGCCAGGGTGCCGAGCGGGCTCCCGGTACGGGAGTGACAACCTAGGGGAGTGCCTGTCCGACGATCCACTTCACGAGCCGGCCCGGCTCGAGCGGCGTCTGCGGGTCGACCTGATTGACGAGCGCGAGCGCGGCGACGGAGGCCGGTGACGGCCGCTACCGCGCCATCTCCTCGATCGTGGTGCGCCGGTCGAGCCTCACGATGTCCACCCGTTGCGGCTGCACCGCGAGCGCCGCGGGATCGGTGAGACGCTCGAAGCTCTGGAGCGCGCGTTCGGCAGCCCTCTGAACGGCGGGCCAGCGCGCGTCGGCGGCGTAGCCGACGAGCCGGTACACCGCCCCACCCTGCTCCACGAATAGCGCGGTGCCGCGCAGCGTGCCGCTCTCGGTCGTGGCGGCGAAGGCGGCGCTCACGGCGGGGAGCCCGCCGACGCTCGCGCGGACCGGGTCACCGCTCGTAAACCCTCGCTGCGCCAGGAACGCGCGGGCCGCCGCGTCCGCGGTTTGCTCCTTCGCGACAGACACCTCGACCAAGGCATCCTTCTGCGGGCTCACGGCGACCCCGGCCTGCTTGCCGTTGCTGGTGGTCCAACCCTCCGGGAACGTCACGCGGAAGCGGAGGTCGGGATGGAAGAACTGGTTGTCCTTGAAATAGCCTTCCCGCGGGTTGTTCCCGAACACCAGACCATCGAGCCGCCGCAGGTACGCGTCCCGGTTCACGGCCACGCCGGAGAAGGTCTGCGGCAGCGTCGCGATCTCTTGCTCGATCCGCCCCCGGCGGTTCTCCGGATCCGGGTGCGTGGCGAGCCACTCCGGGACACGGCCGCCGCCCTGGGCCTGGCTCACGCGGGTGAGCAGCTCGAAGACGTGCGGCATTTCCCGGGGATCGTAGTTCACGCGCCGCATGTAGCGCAGGCCGAGGTCATCGGCCTGGCGCTCGGCGTCACGGGAGTACTTGAGGAAGAGGACCCCGAGCCCGGCGCTCGCGAGACCTGCGAAGCGCTCGAACTCAGGGCTCGCGATGGTGCCGACGGCGAGGCCGATCTGGGCGAGCTGCTGCTTGCTCATCTGGCTGACGGAGTGGCGCGCGGTGACGTGGCCGATCTCGTGGCCCACCACGCCGGCGAGCTCGGCTTCGGAGTTCAAGTGGGCCAGGATCCCGCGCGTGACGTAGATGTAGCCGCCCGGGAGTGCGAAGGCGTTGACCACGGGGTCGTCCACGACGTGGAACGTCCAGGGCAGGTTGGGCCGCTCCGACGTAGCCGCGAGCCGCGCGCCGAATTGCTGGATGTAGCGCTGGAGCCCCGAGTCCGCGTAGAGCCCTATCGACGCGGCGACCTCCTGGTCGTACTCGCGCCCCATCGCGATCTCCTGCGACTCGCCGATGAGCATGAGCTGCCGCGAACCAGTGGCGGGGTTCACCGCGCAGGCGACGACACCTGCCGCGACGAGCGCGGCGAGCGGAAAATATGAGCGGGTCATAGGTTTCGGGTCACCATTGCTCCCAAGCGTACCAACAGGAATCGGCCTGAGGAAGGGGCATGCTCTGAACGGGGAGCGTCGTCTGCCAGCAGGGGAAGTCGGTTTTCTCGTACTCATCTCCGCCGTCGCATTGGTCTTCTTCCCCTGGGTTTCGAATCCGTTCGCGCTGAAGCAGGACTTCGCACCGCTCCTGTTCAGTGCGGCGCTCCTCTACTGGCTCTACAAGGGCGGGGTCGCCACGGTGAGCGGCTTCGCCCCATCGCTCGGCCTTCGAGCGGCAATGCTCTACGGCGCCTGCGCCGCGGCTTCCAATCTGGCGGCGCGGAACCCTCCGGAAGCGTGGCTGAGCTACAGCCTGATGGTGCTGGGACTGTTGCTGTTCTCTTTCGGCCAGCTTCGGCTGTGGTCGCCCGCTTTTCCCGCGCGGTTCGCGCAGGTGGTATTCTGGACCTCCCTCCCGATTTCCCTGCTCGGAATCGCGCAGGCGCTCCTCCCGGGAAAACTGGATTTCGGGCTGCAGGCGCTGGGTAAGATGGCCGCCTTCTCCACGCTCGGAAATCCACAGTTCGTCGCCGCGTGGCTGGTCTTCTCCATCCCTCTGTACCCAGCGGTCGCGCGGCAACAGCGCGGGGCTCGGGCTCGGCTCGGGACGGCGCTGGTGGCGCTCGCCGCCGTGACGTGTGTGCTCCTCGCCCGGTCGGCGTCCGGCCTGCTCGCGCTCGCCGCGGTCGCGTCGTTCGGTCTCCTGTTCCGCAGTTCGGCCGCGGGAGCTCGGAGGATCCTCGTGGGCGTCGCGCTCCTGCTGCTCCTCGTGGCCGTGTATCTCGGGTGGTCCACCCACACGGGCCGAGGGCGGATCATGATCTGGGTGGAGACCCTCTTGATCTGGATACGGCATCCCTGGCTCGGTGTGGGACTCGGCCAGTACAACCTGCATCAGCTGGAGGCGCAGCATCGCTTCTTCGCGTTGGGAGACTGGACCAGAGACTTTCACCAGAACGCCGCGTTCGTGCTCGACGCCCACAACCAGTACCTGCAGATCCTGGCCGAGCAGGGCCTGCTCGGATTCAGCCTGTTCTTGTTTCTGGTCTCTCTGATCATACGTGGCGCAAGACGGCGCCTGGCACACGATCCCTTGTCTCGGGCTCTGGCCGTCGCCTGGTTCGGGCAGCTGGTGCTCTTTCTCTGGAACGCGCCGCTCTTCTACTGTCCCGTGCTCGTCCTCTTTTGGACCACGGCCGGCATCCTGACGCCCGGGCGGGAGCCGAGCGAGGTGGCGCCGGCGCCGCGGCGGCCTGCCCTTGGCCTCACGCTGGCGTCCGTCGTGCTGCTGTGCGCGTCGGCCGTTCTGTTCTGGACGAAGCTCCGCTCAGGGGTGCTGGAGAAGAGAGGCGATGCGCTACTCGAGCAGGGGCCGTTCCCGGAAGCCGTGGAGGCGTTCGAGGCCGCGCTCGAGTGGGCTCCGCAGAACGGGTACGGGTGGGAGAAGCTCGCTCTGGCCCAGTATTTCGAGGGGGACTACGACGCGGCCCTTCGCAGCCTTCAGTTGGCTCGGGCGCGCTTCGGCGACGTGGGCATTCTATATCTGCAAGCGGAGATCCTCGCTCGCCGTAAGGACTATGCCGAAGCCATTACTCGCTTTGAGTTCATTCGCGATGCCTTTCCCCAGCACGTGACCCCCTCGTTCGCGCTCGGCCAGCTGTTCCGGGCGCAAGGCGACTACCGCCAGGCTGAGCGGGAGTTCGTGCGCGTGCTGAGCCTCCCAGACTCGCGGGAGAACCTGAAGCTCGACCGGAAGAAAATCAAAATCCAGAAGGAGCTGGCCTTCCGATTCCTCGCCGAGATCCGGAGGCTACGGTGATTCGGGTTGTGGCTTCGTGCTGTCCTCGGTCTCCTGCCCCTCCGTAAAGGG
>QHTS01000209.1 GCA_003220905.1 Gemmatimonadota bacterium
CCGGCCCGGCCCGGGACTTCTGGCTCGCCACTGCACTGGGGTATCGCGCCCGCCAGCGCGACCTGCGCGGGCATTCGTGGGGCGCCGCCAAAGACGGCAAGGCGATGCGCGACGCCTACGCCCGCGTGCTGGCGGCCGACTCGAGCTGCACCGACTGCTACCTGGGACTGGGCGTGTACCAGTACGGCCTGGCACGCGCGAGCGCACTCGCCCGCCTGGTCGCGAAGATCGTGGGACTGGGCAGCGGCAACGCGGAGCGGGGGATCGCCTACATGCGCCGGGCAGCCACGGAGGGAGATCTGGCGCGCGTCGAGGGCGGCTGGGTCCTCGCCGCGGCGCTGGTACGCGAGGCGGCGCGCGATCCGGCGCAACGCGCAGCGCTCCAGCGGGACGCCCGCGACGAGGTGGCCCGGCTCGCCTCGCGTTATCCCGGGAATCCGGTGTTCCAGCGATTCTTGCGTGAGGCCGTCGAGCCTGTGCCCTGAACCCCCTGTGACCGGGGTCACCCCCCTGTTGCGGTCGCGCCACTCTATCATTACTGCCGGAAAGCTTTACCATGTTCCCGATGGCACTACCGCAGGGACCGGCGCCGGACGAGCCGCAGTGGGCTCGGTTGCAAGTCGACGTGAACTGTCGAGTGCGCCGTGGTGCGTGGTACCGGGTGGCGGATTTGACGTCCGCTGAAGCGAGGCTCGACGTCAACCGGGAGCGGATCCCTGTGCCGCGCACGTCCCTGAAGATCGTTACAGCACCGCCCCAGCACTGGACGATCGTCGCCCGCCCGCAGGATGCGAGAAGCCTGCCCGCGCGATGGGGCGACAAATACGCCGTGTGCCCCGGCTGCCGCAACCGCATGGAGCTGAAAGGCGCGCCGCACACGATGCGCTGCGCCCGCTGCGAGTGCACGTTCCGCGTCGGGTGGGAGGAGTGGTTCGTCGGGGTGGGTTGAGCGGCGGCAACGCCGTTCCACCCATCTCATCCTTACGTACAGTCGAAGGCGCGCGCCCCGCCGTCCTGGAGACACTGAGGACTGGGATGGTCCAGTCGCGATTGCTCAGACGTCTGGGGTTGCTCGCCGCCCTCGCGGCCGGCTACTTCGTGGCCGGCAAGCTGGGGCTCGAGGTGGCGTACGTCCACCCGAGCGCCACCGCGGTGTGGCCCCCCACCGGGCTCACGCTCGCGGCCTTCCTGCTCGCCGGCTACGAGGTCTGGCCGGCCATCTTGCTCGGCGCCTTTCTCGTCAACATCACCACCGCGGGCTCCGTGGCGACGTCCGCCGCCATCGCGGCCGGCAACACGGTCGAAGGGCTCGTGGGTGCGTACCTGGTCAACCGGTTCGCCCGCGGCCACCGCGCCTGCGAGCGCGCGCGGGACGTCTTCAAGCTGGCGGGGCTCGCCGCACTCCTCAGCACGGCGGTCAGCGCCACCGCCGGCGTCGTCACCCTCTCGTTGGCCGGCTTCGCGCGCTGGACCGACTTCGGGTCCATCTGGTCCACCTGGTGGATGGGCGATGTCGTGAGCGATCTGGTCATCGCGCCCGCGGTGCTCCTGTGGGCCGCGCGCCCCCGCGTGCGCTGGACCCGGCGCCAGGCCCTCGAGGCCGTCGGCCTGCTCGCGTGCCTCGCCGTCGTGGGGATCGCCGTCTTCGACGGGCTGGTCCCGTGGAAGGACAAGCACTATCCGCTGGAATTCCTGTGCGTCCCGCTGCTCCTGTGGGCGGCGTTCCGGTTCGAGCAGCGCGAGGCGGCGACGGTCGTGTTGCTGCTCGCCGGCGTCGCGATCTGGGGCACGCTGCGCGGCTACGGACCCTTCGCCCGGCCACTGTTCAACGAGTCCCTGCTCCTGCTGCAGGCGTTCCAGGGGGTCTCGGCCGTCATCACCCTGGTCCTCGCCGCGGCGGTGGCGGAGCGGACCGAAGCGGAGGACCGGCTGCGCCGGCTGGCGGTGAGCGATCCGCTCACCGGGCTCTCTAATTACCGCCAGCTCGCCCACGCGCTCGACGTTGAGATCCGGCGGTCGTCCCGCACCGATCGGCCGTTTGCGGTCGTGCTGATGGATCTGGACGGCCTCAAGAAGATCAACGATCGCTATGGCCATCTGGTGGGCAGCCTGGCCCTGCGGCGCGTGGCGGAAACGCTGCTCGGCTCGTGCCGGGGGATCGACACCGCCGCGCGGTTTGGTGGGGACGAGTTCGCGCTGGTCCTGCCCGAGACCGGGGACTCGGCGGCGTGGCACGTGGCCCGGCGCGTCGCCGACCGGGTGGCGCGGGACGGCGAGCAGCCGCCGCTCTCCGTGAGCGTCGGGGTAGCCGTGCACCCGCGCGACGGGGCGACACTCGAGGCGCTCTTGAACGCCGCGGACCGCTCGCTGTACGACACCAAGGCACGCCGTCACAACCGGATAAAAGAACCCGCTCGTTGACCCCCCGCCCGGCGCCCCGGTAGCTTCCGCGCCATGACGAGCACCACCACCCGCACGCCCGGCGCGCTCACCGTCGGGCCGCTCCGGCCCGTCATCCTGAAGCTCGCGGCGCCGGCGGTGTCGATGATGGCGTGCCACTTCTGTTTCAACCTCATCGATGCCATCTGGGTCGGCCGCCTGATCGGGCCCGCCGCGCTCGCCGCCGTCTCGACCGCCGGGTTCTACGCGTGGGTGCTCTTGTCGCTCGGGGAGATGGTGGAAGTGGGGCTGATCGCGGTCGCCGCCCGGCGGCACGGCGAGGCGCTGCCTGATGCCGCCGCCCGCGCCGCGGGTGCGGCGGTCTGGTACGCTCTGGCCGCGGGAACCCTCGTGTCGCTCCTCGGGGTCGGGCTCACCGACGCGCTGTTTCACCTGATGGGCGTGCCGCGCGCGGTGGCGACGCTCGGGCGGGCGTACCTGGACACGTGGCT
>QHTS01000210.1 GCA_003220905.1 Gemmatimonadota bacterium
CTATCTGCGGAGCGGCGTGTATACCATGCCGGAGTTCCTTGAGCGCCGCTTCAATCCGGCCGCGCGCACCTACTTCACGTGGGTGTCGATCATCGGATACGTGCTGACGAAGATCAGCGTGACGCTGTTCGCCGGCGGGATCGTGATGCGCGAGGTGACGGGGTACAGTGTCTGGACCAGCGCGGTGATCCTGATCGTCATCACCGGCATCTACACGGTCCTGGGAGGCCTGCGCGCCGTGATTTACACGGAAGTGATGCAGGCTGTCGTGCTGATCATCGGGTCCGCGACCATGGCGGTGCTGGGGCTGCAGGCGGTGGGGGGGTGGAGCGGTCTCGAGGCGCGCGTGCCGGCGGACTTCTTCTCCATGTGGAAGCCCATGAATCACCCCAACTTCCCCTGGACGGGCATTGTGTTCGGGGCGCCGATCCTGGGCGTCTGGTACTGGTGCACCGACCAGCACATCGTGCAGCGGGTGCTCGCGGCCAAGAACGTCAGCGCCGCCCGCACGGGCACCATCCTCGCCGGATTTCTGAAGATCCTGCCGGTGTTCATCTTCGTGCTGCCGGGGATCATCGCGGCGGCGTTGTACGCGGACATCCGAGGCGGGTCGGCCGATGCGGCGTACCCGGCGCTGGTAACGCGGCTCCTACCGGCCGGGTTCAAGGGCTTGGTGCTGGCGGGCATGCTCGCCGCGCTGATGAGCTCGCTCGCCTCCGCGTTCAACTCCTGCTCGACGCTGCTCACGTGGGACGTGTACCGCAAACTCCGGCCCGACGCGAGCGAGCAGCGGCTGGTAGCGGTGGGGCGCATCACCACCGTACTGCTGGTCGGGCTGGGTCTCTTGTGGATCCCGTTCATGAAGTACATCTCGCCGCAGATCTACATCTACCTGCAGAGTGTGCAGGCTTACATCGCACCACCGATCGCGGCGTGCTTCCTGCTTGGTGTGCTGTACCCGAGGCTGAACGGAACCGGTGCCTTGGCCGCGCTCTGGACCGGGCTCGTGATCGGGACGGCGCGACTCGTACTCGAGCTCGCGCGGGCCAGCCTGGCCAGCGGCTCGGTGTGGGCGTGGTTCGCGGGGATCAACTTCCTCCACTTCGCGGCGCTGCTGTTTGCGCTGTGCTCGGGGATCCTCATCGCGGTCAGCCTGGCGACCGCCCCGCCTGGAGCCGTCCGGACGGCGGGGCTGACGTACGGCGCACCAGAGATCACGGCGGTCCCGGTCCCTGCCGGCCCGCGGAGCCTCAACGTCGCTCTCTCTCTCGTCCTCGCGGCTACGATCGGGGTGCTGTGGATCGTGTTCCGATGAGCGCGTCGCGGAGGTCGGTGGAGGATGGTGGAGGCCGTGGAGGTTGGTGGAGGTGTGTGCTCGCGCTTGCGGTGGCATACCTCGCCACAACCTCCACGACCTGCAGAACCTCCACAAACCTCCACCAACCTCCGTTCTACGACCCCGCGCGCGACCTCGGCGCCCTGTTCCAGGACGTCCAGCTCTCGGGAATCTTCCCGGACTCGAAGACCTTCGTCGACGCGCGGCCGCTCGTCGCGCCGAGTGAAATTGTCGCCCGGTACACCGCCTCGACCGGCATAAAGGTGGGGCGGGGAATGCTGAGGGATTTCGTGGCGCAGACCTTCGAGGTGCCTCGGCCGGTCGGCGAAGGCTTCCGGACGGACACCTCGCAGACCATGGAGCAGCACATTCGTGCGCTGTGGCCCGTGCTGACGCGCCCGCCCGACACCGTTGACGCCTACTCGTCGCTCATCCCGCTCCCGCACCCCTACGTCGTCCCCGGCGGCCGCTTCCGCGAGGTCTACTACTGGGACTCGTACTTCACGATGCTCGGGCTCGTTGCGAGCGGTCGGACCGATCTCGTGAAAAGCATGCTCGACAACTTCGCCCACCTGATCGGGACGGTCGGGCACATCCCGAACGGGAACCGGACGTACTACCTCAGCCGCAGTCAGCCACCGTTCTTCGCCGCCATGGTCGGGCTGTACGCGCGGGCAACGGATACCACGCAGGTCCTGCCATACCTCGACGCGCTGGAAGCGGAGCACGCCTATTGGATGAATGGAGCGGAGCGTCTCGCACCGGGGGCGGGTCAGGCGTACCGCCGCGTCGTCCGGCTCTCGGACGGCGGGCCGCTGCTCAACCGGTACTGGGACGACCGAGCCGACCCCAGGCCGGAGTCCTACCGCCCGGATTACGAGGTGGGTCAGACGCTCGCAGACGCGCGCCGCGAAGGGTTCTATCGGAACGTTCGGGCCACGGCCGAGAGCGGCTTGGACTTCTCGAGCCGCTGGATGCGCGACCCGAAAGACTTGCGCACGCTGGAGACGACGGACCTGATCCCGGTGGATCTCAACAGTCTCCTCTATCATGCCGAGCGGATGATCGCCGTGCTCCGGGCGTTCCGCGGGCGGGCAGGAGACGCGGGCGTCGCGAGACAGTTCGCCGAGGCGGCCGCGGACCGTCGTCGCGCCCTGCTGGCCGCCGCGTATGATCCTGCAACGGGGTTCTTCTACGACGTTCGGTGGCGCAGCGGAGCGCGTGTGACGGATCGGCCCACCCTGGCGGCTGCGTCCCCGTTGTATTTCGGGCTCGCGACTCCCGAGCAAGGCCGCGCGGTCGCGGCGCGCCTCGAGCGGGACTTCTTGAAGCCCGGCGGATTCGTCACGACGTTGATCGCCTCAGGCCAACAGTGGGACGCCCCCAACGGATGGCCGCCCTTGGAGTGGTTGACGATCGAGGGCGTTCGCCGCTACGGGCGCGCGGATCTGGCGGATGCCGCCCGCGACCGGTGGCTCGCGCTGAACCGCCGCACTTATCGGTCGACCGGCAAAATGATGGAAAAGTACGACGTGGTCGATGTGCGACGGTCGGCCGGCGGCGGCGAGTACGCGACGCAGGATGGGTTCGGGTGGTCCAACGGGGTGGCGCTGGCGCTCGCCGGGCAGCACCGGTGAAGAAGCACGCCCGGCGTCGCCTTTCCTGGAAGGTGTCTTCACCCCCTGGTCCCGATCTATGAGTCCTCACCCCGTGTTTGCTTCTCCATGAGTTCTCACCCCGTTGCCTCCTCTCCATGGGTCCTCACCCCCTGTCCCCCTCTCCCTTCGGGAGAGGGGGGGACGATCGGCGGTCTCCGGAGTGCGTCCCGCAGGATCGTTTCGAGGTGTTCGCGCGTGACCTCGCAATTCCTGATGCGGACCACGCGATAGCCGGCAGCTTCGAGCAACTCCGCTCGAGCTGCATCGTAGGCTTCTTGAGCGATGCTGTCGTGCGCGTCGCCTTCGAGCTCCAGGACGAGCCGCACCGCGACGCAGTAGAAGTCCACGATGAAGCCATGCAGGACGACGGCCGCCTCGGATGGAATCCGAACAGCCCGTCACTGAGCAGAACGTTGCGTGGTCCGACGTCGGACCTTCGTCCCCCCTCTCCCGAAGGGAGAGGGGGACAGGGGGTGAGGACCGAACGGCGAGGGACTGGGGGTGAGGACCGAACGGCGAGGGAGGGGGTGAGGACCGAACGGAAAGGAGAGAGGGGGTGAGGACCAAACCGAGAGGGTGTCAGGATCGACGCGGAGCGCCAGCGGCGAGTCTCGCGCTGGCGCTGATCAAAACGCTTGATCCCACCGTACGGACAACCGGATCGCCGACCCGATGAGCCCGACCATGCTGTACGTCTGCACGAAGTTGCCCCACTGCTCGCGCGTCCGGGGATCGATGTGCTCGGCCAGGAGGCCGTGCCGGTTGCGGGCGCCGAGCAAGGTCTCGAACAGGGCGCGGGCCTCGTCGCGCTGGCCGAGCGCGGCGAGCGCGTTGATGTACCAGCAGGTGCACACCAGAAACGCGTTGTCGGGCTTCCCGAAGTCGTCCGGCTCCACATAGCGGAAGACGAAGTCGCCGCGCTTGAGCTCGCGCCCGATGGCCCGCACCGTGCCGACGAACCGCGGATCGTCGTCGGAGAGGAAGCCGAGCTCGTTCAGGCGCAGGAGGCTCGCGTCCAGCGTGTCGCCGTTCGCCGCGGCCACGAAGCTGTCCTTCGCCGGATTCCAACATCGCTCGCTGACGAACTGGTGGATGCGCGCCGCCTGGGCGCGCCAGTGCGCGGCGCGCTCGGCGAGCCCCAGGTGCGCCGCGATCTTGGCCAGCCGGTCGCACCCGGCCCAGCACATCACGCTGGAAAAGGTGTGCACGCGCGGCGTGCCGCGCAGCTCCCAGATGCCGGCGTCCGGCTGGTCGAACAGCGTGGCGGCGTGATCCCCGAGGGTTTCCAGACGGTGGAACAGCACCGCGTCGCCGCGACGCACCAGCCGGCGGTCGAAAAACACGTGGGTCGCCGTCAAAATCGCCGCGCCGTAGACGTCGTGCTGCACCTGACGGTGAGCCTGATTGCCGACCCGGACCGGCCCCATGCCGCGATACCCGGCGAGGGAGGCGATCTCCCGCTCTTCACCTACGGAGCGCCCGCTGAGGCCGTACACGGGCTGAAGACGCCCGTTGTCCGTGCCGGCGACGACATTGACGATGTAGCCGAGGTAGCGCTCCATGGTGCGCGTGGCGCCGAGGCGGTTGAGCGCGTTGACCACGAAGTAGGCGTCTCGCAGCCAGCAGTAGCGGTAGTCCCAGTTGCGGCGGCTGCCCGGCGCCTCGGGAATCGACGTCGTCATCGCCGCGACGATCGCCCCGGTGTCTTCGCAGACGTTGAGCTCCAGGGTGATGGCGGCGCGGATCACCGCGTCTTGCCATTCGAACGGGATGCCGAGCGAGCCGACCCATTCCCGCCAATACGTGGCGGTCTCCTCGAGGAAGCGGCGCCCCACCTCCGCGACGGCCCCCTGCACGGTCTCGTCCGGTCCCAGCAGCAGCGTGACGGCGTCCTCGAGAAAGAAGAAATTCTCCTCCACCAGCGCGGTCACGGACGCGTCCGTCGTCAGCCGCAGCACCAGATCGGTCCCCACGTACCGGATGTGGTTCGAGCCGCAGGTGATCTCCGCGCGAGAGCGGCCATAGTGACTCGCGGGCCGGAGACGCACGCGGATGCGGGGGTTGCCGGCCGTCCGCTTGACCTGCCGGACCAGCATCATCGGGGAGAACATGCGGCCGTGCTGACGGAAGCGAGGCGCGGAATCGGTGATCTCGACGCACCCGCCGGTGCGGTCGTACAGGCGGGTCACGAGGATCGGTGTATTGACGAGATATTCCTGCTCGGCCCGGACGAAGTCGCCCAGCTCGACCGCGAAGCATCCGAAGTCGGCGTCCCGAGTCGGCCCGCGCAACAGCGAGCAAAACACCGGATCGCCGTCGAACCGTGGGAAGCACGCCCACACGATGTCGCCCGTCGGATTCAGGAGGGCGCCGATCGTGCCGTTGCCGATCAATCCAAGATCGAGGGATGTCACAGGCCCCGCTCCAGCCACGCCCGCACTGCCTGCACGTCGCGCAGGTGCCAGCGGGCCGCGGTCCGTCCCGGCCCGACCTTGATGGAATACCCGTGCAGGCGATTGACCGTCGCGAAGCCGTACTCGTCGGTGATGTCGTCGCCGACGAACACGGGGGTCCGTCCGCGGAACGGCTCTTCCTGCATGAATTCCTCCACCGCCACCCCTTTGTCCTTGCCGGCGGGCTTCATTTCCACCACGCGCTTGCCGGCTTGGATGCAGTATTCCGTTCCCGCCTGTGTGACTAAGGCGCGGGCCAGCCGGTGGACGAAGCCGCCCAAGCGTGGCGCCCGGCGGTAATGCAGGGCCAGGGACAGGCCCTTGTCCTCGAGCACGAGCCCGTGATGCGGAGCCGCCGCCGCGGCCACCGCATGGCGCAGCCAATCGAGATCCCTCGCCGGGAACGCATGGCGGGAGATCCGTCCGGCGGCGTCCCGCCGCTCGACGCCGTGCTGTCCGGCCGCCGGAACCTGTGTGTCGGGCACCAGCCGGTCGATGTCCGCGATCGAGCGGCCGCTGATCAACGCCACGGCGCCGCCCACGGCTCGCGAGAGGTCCGCGATCAGCTTCCGGAGGCCCGCATCGCCGCTCGCGCCGGCCGGCGAGTCCGTCAGCTCGACCAGCGTCCCGTCGATGTCGAAGAAGTAGGCCCAGTCCGGCCGGGGCACCGGCAATGCGGCCCCGCGTCGGCCACGCGTCGTGCCGTGGCCGTCGCCCGAGGGTGTCACCGGCCGCGCCCCGCTCGGTACGCGGCCGCGGGACGCCGCGACCGATCGGGCGCAGCGGCCCGCTCGAGCAGGCGGCCGCGCCGTCGCATGCTGCCGGCGTCGATCAACATGCGCCCCGCCCAACGGAACACGTTGAAGTCCTGAATCAGCCCGCGCATCAGGCGGATACGGGCGCGCTGCTCTCCGGCAGGCATGGAGAGGGCCATATGCAACGCCGCGGCGCACTGGTCCGTGTCGTACGGATTGACGATGAGCGCTTCCGGCAGCTCGCGCGCCGCGCCGGTGAACTGACTCAGAATCAGGACGCCGCGCTCGTCGTCCCGAGCCGAGACGAACTCCTTCGCCACCAGGTTCATGCCGTCGTGCAAGCTGGTGACCACGCACAATTCCGCCGCGCGGTAGTACTCGTAAATCTCGTCGGGCTGATGATGCTCCACCTGGAGCACGACGGCCGGGTGACGGGCCGAGGCAAAGCGGTCGTTGATACGAGCGGCCATCGCTCGCACGCGCACTTCGTATTCCTGGTACTGCGCGATGCGGGAACGCGTCGGAGCGGCGATCTGAATGAACGTGAACCGGTCGACCCATTCGGGATGCATCTCCAGCAGGCGCTCCACGGCGCGCAGCCGCTCCTCGATGCCCTTGGTGTAGTCGAGACGGTCGACGCCGACGCCGATCGCGTGCCGTGGCGGCAGGTCATGGCGCTGCCGCACGTCCGCACGGCATTGCGCGACCGGCTTGCCCACCAGATCCGGAGATGGCGGCCACTCGACCGAAATGGGATAGCGTTTCACCGCGGTCAGCTTGCTGCGGTACGACACCGTGAACATCTCGCGGTCCACCCTCGCCTCCAGCTGGCGGTCGACCGTGTCGACGAAGTTGTTGCAATGAAACTGGGTGTGGAACCCGAGAATGGTGCTCCCGAGCAGCCCGTCGAGCAGCTCGTCCCGCCAGGGGCAGATGCCGAACGCTTCCGGGTTGGGCCAGGGAATGTGCCAGAAGGCGACGATCGTCGCGTCCGGCAAGGCCTCCTGGATCATCCTCGGCAGCAGCGCGAAGTGGTAGTCGTGGACCAGCACGATGGGGTCGGGCGACTTCGACTCCTCGACCACGGCGCGGCTGAACGTCCGGTTGACCTTGACGTATTGCTCCCAGTCCCGCGTGCGGAAGATGGGGCGCACATGGGCGATGTGGCACAACGGCCACAACCCCTCGTTGGCGAAGCCGTAGTAGTACCCCGCTTCCTCCTCGGGCGTGAGCCAGACGCGGCGGAGCTGATAGGCCGCACGCTGCGGAGGCACGCCGACGTGGTCGTGTCGATCCACCACCTCGCGATCGGCGGAGCCGCCGCCATGGGCGATCCACGTACCGGAACATGCGCGCATGACCGGCTCCAGGGCGGTGACGAGCCCGCTCGCCGGCCGCCACACGGCGATGTCCTGCCCCTCGCGAACGTGGATGTACGGCTCCCGGTTGGATACGACCATGACCTCTTGCCCGCGCAGGTCACCGTGCAGGATCGCCCGCAGGGTGTCCGGTGTCCACGCGAGCTGTTCGTCGTCGCGCGAGCGGTGCTCCGCCTCCAGGTCGCTGATCAGGGCGCGCAGATCGCGGGCAATGGGTCGCAGCTCCGGCACGTCGGGCTCGTCGGTCGGGCGCAACAGGCCTTCGCCGCGCAACAGCGCGTGCAGGCCGTGGACCCAGCCCCGCCAGCTCAATTGGGCGATGACGACGGTGATGAGCGAGACGACCGCGCCGAGACCGACGAAGAAATAGAACAGGTACTTTCTCGTCTCCGCGCTGCGACGTGCGACGAAGCTCATGTCATGGACGAGCACCAGCGTGCCCGCCGACGGTCCCTGGGCGTCCAGCAGTCTGACGGACACGAGCAGCGGACCGTCACGACTCTTCAACAGATGGTCCGCAGGACCGGAGAATTTTTCGAGCTCGGCGCAACGAATCTCGGCCGGCAGCGTCGGGGTCGCGATCGGCGGGCCCAGGCCCGGCGGGCAGAAGCCCATGGCGAACAGACGCTCATCCTGTGTGATGCGGGTGAAGACCTGCACCATCCTGGTGCGGTTGCCGGCGCGGACCAGGTCCTGCACGGGCTCCTGGATCGTGTTGGCGATCAGCGTGGCGCGGATGTCGAGGTCGCGGACGAACCACTGCAGCGTGAGCCGATCGACCAGCGGCACCACCGCGTACGCGAAGGCCCCGAGGGCAAGGAATAGCGGAATGATGAAGCGGAGCGAAAGCCGCATTGGGGTTTCCTCATGGGGATCAGTCGCTCGAGCCTACAGGATCCGGGGGCGCCGGATAAATGGGGAGCTGCGCGCTTGCGAATCCTAACCGGTCGGCCCCCCTCAGGCTACCCGGGCGTCCACGCCAGGCGGAGCGACGGCGGTCCGGTGCCGGCGGGCACGCGGTGTTGCAGTGTCCCTATCGCCTTGCGCCAACAGGGACCGTCCGCAACACCCGGCGCGTGCGCCGTGGCGTCGCTGCGACCCGCGACTTTCGTGACTAGGTGAGCCTTCCGTTTCCCGCGGCACCGCCGCGATGGCCCGTGGTCGTGTGACCGCGCGCACCGGTCTCAAGTGGCACGGCACTTGCCGCCGTCCCCTCGCTATGACGAGTTGCGGGAGGGTCGTCACCAAGGAGGGGGCCGCGTCACCGTCAGAGATACCCCGGTCGCCCCGGATGGCCGCCGGCTCGCCGCTGTTCTTCGCTGCGCTGCTGCTCGCGTCGGAGCTACGCGCTCAGACGCCGGGCGCGAGCCTCATCGCGCAGCGGGTGGATCAGCCCCCCAAGCTCGAGGACTTCCTAGCGCCGGAGCCGCCGGCCGGCGCCGTGCGCGTGTCGGATTTCCGGCAACGCGAGCCGGGCGACGGCGTCCCGGTCAGCGTCCCGACGACGGCCTATGTGAGCTACGACGACGCCAACCTGTACGTCGTCTTCGTCTGCCGGGACGATCCGGCGAAGATTCGTGCCGGGCTGACGAAGCGGGAAGAGATCGCGGTAGACGACGGGGTCGCGGTGTACCTGGACACCTTCCGCGACCGCAAGCGCGCCTACCTGTTCCAGGCGAACCCGCAGGGCGTGCAGCTCGACGGCATCCTCACCGAGGGACAGGACGACGACTACAGCTTCGATGCCGTGTGGCAATCGGACGGCCGGCTGACCGCGGACGGCTACGTGGTGCGGATCGCGATCCCGTTCCGCAGCCTCCGGTTTCCACGGACGCCGGTTCAGTCCTGGGGCATCGCGCTCGCGCGCTTCGTCCGCCGCTCCAACGAGGAGGCCTACTGGCCGCTGGTGACGAAGCGGGTCGCGGGGTTCGTCCCCCAGTTCGGGACCCTCGACGAGCTCCGCGACATCTCGCCAGGCCGGAACGTCCAGGCGATTCCGTACGGCGCGTTCACCGGTGCGCGCTTCCTCGACACCGAGGTGCCGGCCTTCCGGAAGGCCACGGACCGGCGGCTGGGCCTCGACCTGAAGACCGTGATCCGGGATGCCGTCACGCTGGACGGTACCGTCAACCCCGACTTCAGCCAGGTGGAGTCGGACGAGCCGCAGGTGACGATCAACGAGCGGTTCGAGGTGTTCTTCCCGGAGAAGCGGCCCTTCTTCATCGAGAACGCGGGCTACTTCCAGACGCCGGTGAACCTGTTCTTCTCCCGCCGCATCACGGATCCGGGCGCCGGGGCGCGCCTCACGACCAAAGCAGGTCGGTGGGCGCTGGGTGCGATCGGGATGAACGACCGGGCGCCCGAGGAGTTCGTGGGGTCGGGCCTGCCGGCCGAGCCGCGCGCCGGGATCGGCGTGATTCGCGCGCAGCGGGAGATCGGGCGCGAGTCGGCGGTCGGGCTGCTGGTGAGCAACCGCCAGCTTGCAGGCGGCGCGAATCGCGTCGCCTCCGCCGACGCGCGCCTCGCCCTCAGCAAGACGTGGATTTTCACCAGCCAGGTGATCGCGACGTACGCACGGGACTCGGGCGCCGCCGGTGCGTCGGGGACGGGTCTCTACGCCCAGGTGATGCGCGACGGTCGCAACCTGGATTACTCGGCGCAATACCTCGACTTGAGCCCCTCGTTCGATGCGCAGCTGGGCTTCGTGCCCCGTGTCGGGGTCCGGGAAATGGTACACGAGCTCCAGCTCGTGCGGCGGCCGGATGGTCCAATCGTGAAGATCGGTCCCACGTTCACGACCGCGTTCACGTGGGATCGGAACGGCGGGCTCCTCGATCGGTCGCTCAAGGGCTCCTGGGAGGTGAAGCTCGTCGGCGAAACCAAGCTGCAGGTCTCGCACGAGCGCGCGTTCGAGCTGTTCAAGGATCTCCCCTTCGACCTCCACGAGACGAAGCTGTCGCTCGAGAGCGAGTGGCTGAAGTGGCTCGCCTGGGGAGTGTCCTACAAACAGGGGACGGACGTGAACCACAAACCGCCGTCGGGCGTGGCGCCGTTCGTGGCGGGGGCGCGCAAGGGAGAGTTCACGGTCACGTTCCGTCCGACGCCACGGCTGCGTCTCGACCACACGTATCTGTACAGCCGGCTCACGACCTTGCCCGGGGCGGCCCCGGCGGGAGGACCGCCAGTCCGGGTGTTCACGGACCGCGTCCTGCGGGAGAAGCTCAACTACCAGTTCAACCGCGCGCTCTCCCTGCGCACCATCGTGGATTACACGGCGGTGGACCGGGACTCGACGCTGTCGCGCGTCGCGCCGGAGCGCCGCTGGACGGTGGACGTGCTCCTCACCTACCTCGTCAATCCGGGCACGGCCATGTACGTGGGCTATCGCGATGGGTACGAGAATCTCGCCCTGCAGCCGGGCAGCCCGCCCACAGTGTATCGCACGGACGAGCCCACAATTTCCGTCGGGCGCCAGGTGTTCGTGAAGATGAGCTACTTGCTGCGGTTCTGAAGCGCGCGGGGTTGTGGGAACGAAACGGCGGACATCGGAGGGGTGTCGTGCTGCGAATCGCGATTCTGATGGGACGCTCGTTCACGGACGAGCGGGGCATGCCGGAAGTGGTCCGCCTGCTGGGCGAGTTGGGCGCGACGGCGAGACTCCTGCATTTCGGCGACGACCTGATCGACGTCGCGCGGGTGCGCCTCGACTACGACCTCTACGTGCTCAAGAACCGGAAGGACCTCGGCATGAGCGTGGCGGCGGATCTCCACCGCGCCGGCGCCGCGCTGCTCAATCCCTACCCCGTCTCGGCCCTGCTGCGAGACCGGATCGTGACATTCCGAGTGCTCCGGGCGGCCGGGGTCCCCGTACCCGAGACCTTTGTCGCGTCCCACGCGAGCCAGCTCTTGCCCGCGCTCGATCGGGGACCGCTCATCATCAGGCCGCACCGGCGCGCCCGGCTGCGGGGCAGCGAGGTGGTCTCGAACGCGGCTGAGCTTGCGGCGCTGGGGCCCATGGAGGAGCCGGTGTTCGCCCAGCGATACCACGCGCCGGACGGGCCCATGCACCGCAAGATCTACTCGATCGGGAGCGAGCGCTTCGGCGTGCTCCGGGTTCGGCCCGCACGCACTCCTGAGGAGACGCGGGGCGACCCGTTCACCCTCACGCCCGAGCTCGAGGACATCGCGCGACGCTGCGGATCGGCGTTCGGAATCGACCTCTTCGGGCTCGATGTCGTGGAGAGCGAAGGCCGCCCGTATGTCATCGAAATCTCGAGCTTTCCGGGCTTCCAGGGCGTGCCGCACGGTCCCCGGCGCCTCGCGCGCTACATCTACGCGGCCGCCGAGCGCGCGGTGCGCGGCGAGTCGATCGTTCCCGGCGACTCGCTCTCCACCCAGCCAGCGGCCGGATACCGCGCGTTCCGGGGTTCGACCTTGGATCTGGTCCTCCAGGCGCTCACCACGACGCCCGCGACGGCCGAGGAGCTGGACGAGATCCAGAAGCTGGTGGACGAGATCAGGCTGCGCGTGGAGGCGCCGAAGCCGGCGCCACAGGCGCGGCCGGTGCATCCGCCGCTCGCTGCCCTTGCCACCCGCGAGGCAGCGTCTCCCCGCGTCGCCATGTACTCGCAGGGGATGGTCGGGTTCGGTCACATTCGCCGCAACGCCTCGATCGCTCAGGCATTGCGTGCCGCACCGCCGTCGCCGGCGATCGTGCTGATCGCGGAAGCGTGGCAGGCCGGTGCACTCCCGATGCCGGAGGGCGTGGACTGTGTCACGCTTCCGGCACTCCGGCGAGAGGCCGACGGGGCCTA